>NZ_JBFTQY010000020.1:0-103405 GCF_056399245.1 Rhizobium sp. 01N447_2 | reverse complement strand
GTACTGAACGCCCGGGGTGATCTTGAGCTTGTCGGTTGCCTTGATAGCGTATTCGGCAGCGATAGCCCATTCAGCTGAGGAGTAGTAGGAGTTCGGGCCGGAAGAGTAAACGCCGGCGAGGCCGAGCGTACCGGGACCGATGTCAACCGTACCCATTGCACGGATAGCGCCGTCTTCGTTGTCGACGTCCCAGCCGCCGGTAACCTGGTAGCTGAACGCACCAGCCTTACCGCCAACGCCGAAGGCAACGCCGACATTGTTCGGACCATCGTCCGCAGTAAAGTCGGTGGTGCCGGGAATGACGCCGGGAGTAAAGGTACCCTGGTAAACGCCGTCTTCCAGTTCATCGACGCTGATACCAGCGTAGAAATCGCTGGTTTCATACTGATAGCGGATCGAGTTGTGGAGCGTTACGACCGAACCGATGTCGTCGGTTTCGCCAGAGAGACCATCGTCCCACCAGCTGTAGAACAGACCGGCGCGGAAGCCCGCGACGTCGAGGTAAGCGGAGTCGAGCTTGGCCTCCTGATCGGTGGCATTGTCAGCATTGAACTGCATGACGATGACGCCGGTCAGCGGACCATACTCGGTGTCGCTCTTGGCGGTGAACTGAACCTGACCGCGGGTCTTGGCATCCCAGTCCGAATCGCCGCCGACATCTTCGCCAACGTTGACCTGGAAACGGATGTAACCGTTGATCTTGAGGCAGGTTTCGGTGCCCGGGATGTAGAAGTAGCCGGTGCCGTAAGCGTCGCAGACGCGAACATATTCAACCGGTTCCGGTTCGGCAGCAACGATAGCGTCAGCAGCCTGAGCACCGGAAACTACTGCGAGAGCAGCAGCGGAGCCGAGAAGAAGGCTCTTGATGTTCATAAATGACCTCCAATTCAAAGTTTCGATCGGGTTTGGGATCTTTCGCTGAGCAGCGTTCCCTGCCCCATCCCCGTGTTTCAAGAAGTGGACGATCAGTCGCCCTTGCTTCCGACGCTGAAAATACAAGACGGAAGCCGTCACGCAATCACCAACTTACTCGGATGGGGGATTTGAGGGAGCCTTCCCGACATTCTGTTGCTGAAAGGACACAAGTCGGGCAACCGGCCTCGATTTCCTTTATGCTTTGTTAAGAAAACCCTGATTTTGCGGAGGCTTAGGTTCGGTCAACAAAGAATTGGACATGCGCTTTGCGACACATTCGTGACACTTTTTCGACAAAATGCGGCTCTTGTGGGGGATTCATGATTACAGGAAGCGTAACCGAACGTGCACCAATCCAGCTTTCGCCACTTGCCGGGCGTGAGCGCGGGAGGTGATTCCCGCAGACGATTCTCTCACTTGAGGCAGAGAGATTTTTCTCGTTCGCCCGGCCAAAGGCATAGCCGACTATGAGAACATGATTCCCTGCCGGAAACCAAAGATCGACGCATGCTCAGGAAATCACAATGGCGGAGAAGATGGGATTCGAACCCACGATACGCTTTTGACGTATACTCCCTTAGCAGGGGAGCGCCTTCGACCACTCGGCCACCTCTCCGGTGCGGCCTAACTATGGCGACCGGTCTGTGAATGCAAGGGTTTTTTGAGTTTTCACCAGAAGAAATGCAGCGAGCGGCAATTCGGCTGGTTGCGCAAACAGACCTCGCCTCCGGCCGAGATCCGCGGAGTTTGATCGCGCTTCGTTCTCTTCGATGAAGAGGCCGATCTCAGACGAGCAGGCTCTTGAGGTCAGCAGAAGGGTCGGCGAGAATCGATTTGTCGGGGTTGGTCCCGGATTCCAGCAGTTTTTTGCCGGTCACATAGGCTTTCGCGTCGTTGATGGCATCGACGGCGATCAGCACGCCTTCCCTGAAGTACCAGACCGAATGGGCGCCTTCGCGGGTGCCGGGACGCAGCAACGTCTCGTCATAACCGAGATTGAAGCCGGCAATCTGCAGCTTGACGTCATACTGGTCGGACCAGAACCACGGCTTCGGCGCATAAGGCTCATTGCCGCCGGCGATGACGGCTGCCGCTGCTTCGGCCTGGTCGACGGCGTTCTGCACCGATTCGAGCCTGATGCGGCCGCCCTGCCAGGGAAGTGCGGCGCAATCGCCGGCCGCAAAGATCGCCGGATCGGAGGTGCGGGCGAATTCGTCGACGACAATGCCGTTGGCGACTTCGAGGCCGGCTTCCTTGGCAAGCTGATCGTTCGGCGCGACGCCGATGCCGACGACGGCGAAATCGATGTCGATAACCGATCCGTCGGAAAGTGCGGCACCGGTGACGCGGCCATCCTTGCCAATCAGATGCTTGAGCCCTGTCTTCTCGCGGATCACCACGTCATGTGTCTCGTGAATCCCGCGCATGATGTCGGCGGTCTCCTTCGCCGCGACGCGCTGCAGGATGCGGTCGGCCATTTCGATGACGGTGACTTCCAGGCCGCGATGGCGGGCAACGGCCGCTGCCTCGAGACCGATATAACCGCCGCCGATGATGAGGACGCGGCGACCGGGGCGCATCTCGTCAGCAAGCAGATCGGCATCGCGCTTGTCGCGAGCGACATAGACGCCTTCGAGATCGCCGCCGATTGCGGCCGGGAGCCGGCGCGGCGTCGAGCCGGTGGCGAGCGCCAGCGTGCCGTAATCGAGAACAGAGCCGTCCTGCAGCAGAACCTGCTTGCTGTCCGGCTTGATCTGCTCGGCCCAGGTCGAAAGGCGAAGATCGACATCATTGTCCGCATACCAGTGCTCGGCGCGGAACAGCAGGCGGTCGAAGACCATTTCACCGAGCAGGTATTTTTTCGAAAGCGGCGGGCGTTGATAGGGAGCGACGTCCTCGGCGCCGAGGAGGGTGATCGGGCGCGTATCCTTCAACGCACGCAGCTTGGCCGCCAATGCGAAACCGGCTTGTCCCGCGCCGATGATCACCAGTCTATCCGTCACGATCTCACTCCTGAAGCTGCGCCCGACACCCACGCCAAGGCCTGTCCCCTAAAGCGCCGCGCATCTTTCAGACACGCAAAGGACGCTGTCGCATTTTGAGTTTCTGCATAATCCCTGAAATCGATCCCGATTTCAGGGATTATGCAGTAGCCCGTGCGCCGTCAACGGAAAGCGGCCTCTTACATTCAGCCGATCTCGATCCAGCGGCGCTCGTGGAAGGATTGTGCCATGGCATGCACCGACTTCTCTATCCTGAGACCGTCTTCGAATGTCACGATCGACGACGGCTCGCCTGATATTGCCCGGATCAGCTCACGGCATTCGATGATCTTCAGATCGTTGAAGCCGAGGCCGTGGCCTGGTGCCGGAATGAACCGATCATAAGGCCGATGGGCGGGTGCCGCCAGTATCTTGCGGAAGCCCTGTTCGGAGCCGCGGCCGTCGGCCTGATAGAGCTCGAATTCGTTCATGCGCTCCTGGTCGTAGACGATCGAGCCTTTCGAGCCGAAAATCTGCAGGGCGATGCGGCCCTTGCGACCCCAGGCGGCGCGATTCGCCATCAGCACGGCGGAGATGCCGCCGCCAAGCCGCATCAGCACGTTGGCGCCATCGTGGTTTTCGACGGCACGGCGACCACCCTCGCTCAGCGGGCGATCGGCATAGGGCCTCACCATATCCGTTATGACGGCCTCGACATGGCCGAAGAGATACCAGAGCAACGACAGCGGGTGCACGGCGAAATCATCGAGCGCGCCGTAGCCGGCGGAAAGCTCGCTCTTCCAATAAAAGAAGACATCGGGATCGGCCATGAAGTCCTCATCCATCTCGACGCGGATATGATTGACCGTGCCGATGGCGCCCTCGCCAATCAGCGTTCTGATATGCCGCATGACGGGATTCTGGATGTAATTATAGCCAAGGGCGGCAACCTTGCCGGATCGCTTCGCCGTTTCCAGCATGCGCTCGGCATCGGCATAGGCCGGCGCCATCGGTTTTTCGCACCAGACATGCTTGCCGGCCTCGAGGGCTGCAATCGCCATCTCGGGATGAAACTGATTGGGCGTGGTGACGGAGACCACGTCGACCTGGGGGTCGGCGATCAGCGCCCGCCAGTCGGCCGTCGCCTTCTCGAAACCGAATTCACCGGCACGAGTCTCAGCAAGCTCGGCATTGGCTTCGGCCAGATGCACAAGACGCGGACGCTCGACATCGCCGAACACCGTCTTTACTGCATTCCACGCCAGCGCATGGCACTTGCCCATATAACCGGTGCCGATCAAACCGATGCCGAGTGGCTTCATTTCCGTCTCCTCCAAAGCTGTGCGCGGATTTTTGGAATATTTGGATCATTTTGACAAGGACCTGCTCGCAGGCATTTCTGCGCCCTTCCCGAGAAGATTGTCTAAAAGCCTTCAATTACAGGGGATTAAAAACAATTAGCCGTGTCGTTTGAAATCGTTTATGTTCGATAATATGGAATGTTTGTTTCATCTCGTGAGCCGTAAGCATGGATAACGATCCCCAGAGGCACGCGCGTGTGCCGCGCGATTTCGAAAGCCTGCGCAGCACCATCATCGAGCGCAAGGCGAACATGCCGAAGCGGCTGGCGCAGGTCGCCGCCTTCGCGCTCGGCAATCCCGACGAAATCGCCTTCGGAACGACGGCGAGCATCGCGGCCGCCTCCGACGTCCAGCCCTCGACGCTGGTGCGCTTGGCGCATCATCTGGGTTATGGAGGCTTTTCCGACCTGCAGAGCATCTTTCGCGAAAGATTGCGGGACCGGACGCTGAGCTACGAAGAGCGCCTCGTCACGCTCGAGCAATCGAACGGTGACGATGAGGACGCCAATCTGCTCTCCGGCTTCATTGCCGCGGCAAACCAGTCGGTCAACCGGCTGGCGGCGACGGTCCAGAGCGATACTTTCACCAAAGCGGTGAATATCCTTGCTAACGCCGAGACGATCTATCTGATCGCCAAACGACGCTCCTACCCTTTGACGGCGCACATGACCTACGCCTTTTCCAAGCTCAACATCCGCCACCAGATCGTCGCCTCGCCGAACGGCGTCGACCCTGAGATGGTGCAGTTCGCAACACCGAAGGATGCGGCGATCGCGGCGAGCTTTTCGCCTTATGCGGCCGACAGCCTCAACCAGAGCCAAGAGCTTGCCGACCGCGGCGTTCCCGTCATCGCGATCACCGATTCGGCCTTTTCGCCGCTTGCCGCCTGCGCCACGCACTGGTTCGAGGTGGCGGAGGCCGATTTCGCCGGCTTCCGCTCGCTTTCGGCCTCGATGGCGCTCACGATGGCACTGCCGGTTGCAATCGCCGAGCGGCGGCGCAAGCGTCAGCAGTCAAAACCTGCAAAAGGCAAAATGGAATAAACATTCCGAATTGACAAAATATCGGAACCGATGTTTCATTATTGAAAATTCGCAGGCACTGGAAGCCGCGCAAAATCTAGCGGGAGGACATCATGGTACAATCGAATCCGGGTTCACGGCCGGAGCCGGCGCTTGATGTGATCACCATCGGCCGTTCCTCGGTCGATCTTTACGGCCAGCAGATCGGTTCGCGGCTGGAGGATATCGGCTCCTTCGCCAAGTCGGTCGGCGGCTGCCCAGCCAATATCGCCATCGGCACGGCTCGGCTCGGCCTCAAATCCGGCCTCATCACCCGCGTCGGCGACGAGCAGATTGGACGCTTCATCCGCGAGCAGTCGGCGCGCGAAGGTGTGGCGACAGACGGCATCGTCACCGACAAGGAGCGGCTGACGGCGCTGGTGCTGCTGGCGGTCGAGGCCGAGGGCGTGTCGCCGATGATCTTCTATCGGTCGGATTGCGCCGACATGGCGCTCGATGAAGGCGATATCGACGAGGATTTCATCAGATCCTCGCGCGCCGTTCTCGTTTCCGGTACGCATTTCTCGCGGCCGAATACGGAGGCTGCGCAGCGCAAGGCGATCCGCATCGCCAAGGCGAACGGCCGCAAGGTGATCTTCGACATCGATTACCGGCCGAACCTATGGGGCCTTGCCGGCCATGCGGAAGGCTTCGAGCGCTACGTGAAATCCGACCGGGTCTCCTCGAAGATGCAGGAGACCCTGCCGGATTGCGACCTCATCGTCGGCACCGAAGAGGAAATCCTGATCGCTTCCGGCGCCGACGACGTGCTCGGCGCGCTGAAGGAGATCCGTCGGCTGTCGCCGGCGACGATCGTGCTCAAGCGCGGCGCCATGGGCTGTATCGTCTATGACGGGCCGATCGCCGACGATCTCGAAGCCGGCATCATCGGCCAGGGTTTCCCGATCGAGGTCTTCAACGTGCTGGGCGCCGGCGATGCCTTCATGTCCGGATTCCTGCGCGGCTTTCTGCGCGACGAGCCGCTGAAGACCTGTGCCACCTGGGCCAATGCCTGCGGCGCCTTCGCCGTCTCCCGCCTGCTCTGCTCGCCGGAATATCCGACCTGGGCGGAACTCGACTTCTTCCTGACGACCGGCAGCAAACACCGGGCGCTGCGCAAGGACGAGGCGCTCAACCATATCCACTGGGCATCGACCCGGCGCGGCGAAATCCCGCTTTTGATGGCGCTGGCGATCGACCACCGTTCGCAGCTCGTCAGCGTCGCCGATGAGCTCGGCGTCGGCCATGAGAAAATCGTCGCCTTCAAACGGCTGGCGGTGGCGGCAGCGGCGCGGGTTTCGAACGGCCGCGACGGCTACGGCATGCTGATCGACGAACGCTTCGGCCACGACGCTTTCTTCGATGCGGCGACGAAGAATTTCTCCTGGATCGGCCGGCCGGTGGAATTGCCGGGCTCGAAGCCGCTGCGCTTCGAATTCAGCCAGGATATCGGCTCGCAGCTTGTGGAATGGCCGCTTGGCCATTGCATCAAGTGCCTGTGTTTCTATCATCCTGATGATCCGGCTGACTTGAAGACGGAGCAGCAGGAGAAGCTGCGGACGCTGTTCGAGGCCGCCCGCAAGGTCGGCCGCGAGCTGCTGGTGGAGATCATCGCCGGCAAGAACGGGCCGCTCACCGACGATACGATCGCAACCGCGCTGGAGGAGCTTTATGCGCTCGGCATCAAGCCGGACTGGTGGAAACTGGAGCCGCAAGCATCCAGTGAAGCCTGGAAGAAGATCGATGCAGTGATCGCCAAAAATGATCCATGGTGCCGCGGTATCGTGCTCCTGGGGCTCGAGGCGCCCGCCGAAGAACTGATCTCCTGCTTCGAGGCGACGCTGGCAGCTCCCTCCGTGAAAGGCTTTGCTGTCGGGCGGACGATCTTTGCCGATCCGGCGCGCGCCTGGCTTTCAGGCGAAATGAATGATGAGGAAGCGATCGCCGATATGGCCGGCCGTTTCCGACACCTGACAGAAGCGTGGTTGAAGACGCGCGGGCATCAGTAGGAATCGAAATAAGACCCCTCCCCAACCCCTCCCCACAAGGGGAGGGACTTAACTTGGGGCACCCGCCTCACGCCATGAGCGAGCGTCCCTTCGGACGAGACGTTGCGGCGAGAGTGTGGAGAGCCCGGCAGGTTAGCCCCTCCCCTTGTGGAGAGGAGTTGGGGAGGGGAAAACAGATAGAGAGTCAAAAGTCCGGGAGGACCCGATGGGCAAGACGATACGGTTGACGATGGCGCAGGCCGTCGCGCATTTCTTGAAAGTACAGATGACGATCGTCGACGGCAAGAAAGTGCCGATCTTCGGCGGCGTCTGGGCGATCTTCGGTCACGGCAACGTCGCCGGCATCGGCGAGGCGCTCTATCAGGTGCGCGAGGAATTAACCACCTATCGCGCCCACAACGAGCAGGGTATGGCGCATGCCGCGATCGCCTATGCCAAGGCGAATTTCCGCACGCGCTTCATGGCCTGCACGAGTTCGATCGGCCCCGGGGCGCTGAATATGGTGACGGCCGCCGGCGTGGCGCATGTCAATCGTATTCCCGTTCTCTTCCTGCCGGGCGATGTCTTCGCCAACCGCGCGCCGGATCCGGTGCTGCAGCAGATCGAGGATTTCGGCGACGGCACGGTTTCAGCCAATGATGCCTTCCGTTCGGTTTCGCGCTATTTCGACCGCATCACCCGGCCCGAGCAGATCATCTCGGCGCTGAAGCGCGCCATGCAGGTCCTGACCGATCCCCTGGATTGCGGCCCGGTGACATTGTCGCTCTGCCAGGACGTTCAGGCAGAAGCCTTCGATTATCCGGAAAGTCTGTTCGATGAAAAAGTCTGGACGACCCGCCGGCCGCAGCCGGATGCGGACGAGCTGGCGAATGCCATCGCGCTGATCAAGGGGTCGCAGAAGCCGGTGATCGTTGCCGGCGGCGGCGTGCTTTATTCGCAGGCGACGAAGGAGCTTGCCGCCTTTGCCGAGGCCCATGGCCTTCCCGTCGTCGTCACCCAGGCCGGCAAGTCGGCGATCAACGAGACCCATCCGCTGGCGCTCGGCTCGGTCGGCGTCACCGGCACGTCGGCGGCGAATGCGATCGCGGAAGAAACGGACCTGGTCATCGCTGTCGGCACGCGCTGCCAGGATTTCACCACCGGCTCCTGGGCGCTGTTCAAGAACGACAACCTCAGGATGATCGGGCTCAATATCGCCGCCTATGACGCGGTGAAGCATGACAGCCATCCGCTGGTGACTGACGCCCGCGAAGGGCTGAAGGCACTGTCGGCGGGGCTTTCGGGCTGGAAGGCGCCGGCAGCCCTCGTCGAGAAGGCGGCTGCGGAGAAGAAAGTCTGGATGGAGGCCGCCGACAGGGCGATGGCGACGACCAATGCCGCCCTGCCCTCCGATGCGCAGGTGATCGGCGCGGTGACGCGCACGCTCGGCGGCGAGAATACGACGGTGCTTTGTGCTGCAGGCGGCCTTCCCGGCGAATTGCACAAGCTTTGGCCGGCGACGGCGCCGGGCAGCTATCACATGGAATACGGCTTTTCCTGCATGGGCTATGAGATTGCCGGCGGGCTGGGCGCCAAGATGGCGCATCCGGAACGGGATGTCGTCGTCATGGTCGGCGACGGTTCCTACATGATGATGAATTCCGAGCTAGCGACCTCGGTCATGCTTGGCCTCAAGCTCAATATCGTCGTGCTCGACAATCGCGGCTATGGCTGCATCAACCGGCTGCAGATGGGAACCGGCGGCGCCAACTTCAACAATCTGCTCAAGGACTCCTATTACGAGGTGATGCCGGAGATCGACTTCCGCGCGCATGCCGAAAGCATGGGCGCCATCGCCGTCAAGGTCGCCTCAATCGCCGAGCTGGAGCAGGCGATCGCCGACTCGAAGAAAAACGACCGCACCTCGGTCTTCGTCATCGACACCGATCCGCTTGTTACCACGGAGGCCGGCGGCCATTGGTGGGATGTCGCGGTGCCTGAGGTCAGCCCGCGCGAACAGGTCAACGAAGCGCGCAAGGGCTATGTCGAAGCACGCGCCGCCCAGCGCATCGGCTAATCTATTGCTATCATTTCTCGGAAGAGCGTCCCGGCTCTTCCGCAATGCTTTTAAGGAGAATGTTGATGAAGGCCAAACTCGGCATGTCGCCCATCGCCTGGTGGAACGACGATCTTCCTGAGCTCAGCGACGATGTGTCCCTGGAGGAATGCCTGCGGCAATCACGCGGTGCCGGCTTTACCGGCATGGAAAAGGGCCGCCGCTTCCCCGACGATCCCGAGGTGATGCTGCCCATCCTTCGCGCCGCCGACGTCACGCTGTGCGGCGGTTGGTTCTCGGGCACGCTTGTTGACGAGGAGCTTGCTGCCAACAAGGACCGCATCGCGCCGATGATCGAACTGTTCAAGGCCGTCGCCGCGCCCTGCATCGTTTATGGCGAAGTCGGCCGTTCCATCCAGGGCGACCGCTCCAAGCCGCTCGCGACCAAGCCGCGTCTTTCCGATGACGAGATGAAGGCTTATGCGCACCGCGTCACCCAATTCGGAGAATGGTGCGCCGAGCAGGGCATGCCGCTCTCCTACCACCATCACATGGCCGCCGTGGTCGAAACCGAGCCGGAACTCGACGCCTTCATGCGCCATTCGGGCGAAGGCATCCCGCTGCTGCTCGATGCAGGGCATTTGGCCTTTGCCGGCGGCGACGTGCTGCGCGCCATCGGGAACCACCACGCCCGCATCAACCATGTTCACGTCAAGGATATCCGCAAGCCGGTGGTGGATGGGCTGGATCGCAGCCGGCAGTCCTTCCTCGATGCAGTGGCGCTTGGCGCCTTCACGGTGCCGGGCGACGGCTCGCTCGATTTCGGCGCTATCGTCCAGCGGCTGGCCGATCACGGCTATGAAGGCTGGTTCGTCGTCGAAGCCGAACAGGATCCACGCAAAGCCCCGCCGCAGAAAATGGCCGAGATCGGTCACGCCGAGTTGATGCGCGTCATGACGGCTGCTGGCTATACCGTGGAAACGGAAGGCTTCCCCAAGGGATCGTAAAAAACTGTTTGTCCGGAGATTCTTTCCACAAGGAGTTCGTCTTTCCGGACTGCTGGAGCAAGACCCCCCTCATCCGCCCTACGGGCACCTTCTCCCCGGTGGGGAGAAGGGGAATGGAAACGGCGCAGCATGTCCCTTCTCCCCTCGGGGAGAAGGTGGTGGCAGCCGGATGAGGGGGCCGCGTCCACCAACTTACGAGGAAAAACACCAATGCCAAATCTCAAGGTGAAACCGTCCGGCACCCACGGCCGCGTCACGCATGTCACCCCGGAAAATGCCGGTTGGACCTATGTCGGCTTCGATCTGCATCGAATGAAGCCGGGCGAGACCGTTTCGGGAGAGACGGGCGATCGGGAAGTCTGCCTCGTCTGGGTGACCGGCAAGGGCAAGGCGTCCGCCGGCACAAAGGATTTCGGCACGCTCGGCGGCCGGATGAACCCGTTCGAAGGCGCACCGCATGCGCTCTACATCCCGATGGAATCGACATGGTCGGTGACGGCGGAGACCGATCTGGAGCTCGCAGTCTGCTCCGCACCCGGCGGCGGCACCTATCAGGCGAAGGCGATCCCGCCCGGCACGCACCCGCAGGTGACACGCGGCAAGGGCACGAATGTGCGCTACGTCAACAATATCATGCCGGAGGACGACAGTTCGGCGCATTCGCTGCTGGTCGTCGAGGTGATCACGCCGGGCGGCCATACCTCCTCCTACCCGCCGCACAAGCACGACCAGGATGACCTGCCGAACGAGAGTTTCCTGGAAGAGACCTATTACCATCGGCTCAACCCGCCGCAGGGCTTCGCTTTCCAGCGCGTCTATACCGACGATCGTTCGCTCGACGAAGCGATGGCGCTCGAGGACGGCGATGTGACGCTGGTGCCGAAGGGCTACCACCCCTGTGCCGCCTGCCATGGTTACGACCTCTATTACCTCAACGTCATGGCCGGCCCGCAGCGGATCTGGAAGTTCCACAATGCCGCCGAGCATGAGTGGCTGATGAAGGCGTGAAGGCTTCTTCAGATCGCTAAATAATCTGACAGCGCGAAACTGCCGCTGATGGTTCACTGCCTCCATCCAAACACGGATGGAGGATCACCATGCACAGCTCGAATTTCACGATACCGGCCCGAAATATTCGCTCTTCGCGCTCTATACGGCCCGGCCTTTTTCTTGCGATCATCACCGCTGCCCACTGGCTGGCACGCAAGGTGAGCGAACGACGCAACCTGAATGCGTTGATGGAACTTTCCGATGAGCAGCTGAAGGATATCGGCCTTTCCAGGGGGCAGACGGAAAGCGACGTCCACGTCTATAGTCGCTACTGAAACGTCAGCGTGATACCATGCCCTACAGCGTAGCGCGTCTTTTCAGACGCGCAAAGAACGTCGTAGCATTTTGAACCGCTRCATAATTCTTTCAATCGATCCCGATTTAGGGAATTATGCGGTCGGTCGCCTCGTCGGGCGGCCGTCTGACCCGGAACACGCAATGTCGCAGTTTTCAACAGCGCCGCTCCTGAAAACGAAGACGGTCACCATTCGTGACATCGTCTGCAATGGCGAGTGCCGGCACAAAAGCGACGAGGAATGCGCCCACAGGACGAGCCTCGTCTATCCCTATCGCGGCGTCTTCATGCGGCATGTCGGTCGCAATGATACGGTGGCCGAAGCCAATCAGGTCTTGTTCTTCAATACCGGCCAGGGATATCGGATCAGCCATCCCATCGAGGGTGGCGACGCCTGCATCGATCTGGCAATCGACGAATCCATGCTCGAAGAGCTTACCCCGAAGGAGCAGGTGCAGCCCGGCCCGCCCTTTGCCTTCCGCCGCCAGCGCCGGCGGATCGATCCGCGCGCGCAGGCCCTGGTCGCTCTCCTGCGTCATGGTCTCAGCCGCAACGTCGCCGAGACGCTGGAGGCGGAAATATTGGCGCTGACGCTGGTGCGCCGTTCGCTCGGCGAGCGCACATCGCATGCGGCGGGTGCCAGTGCCGGCCGGCAGAAACTCGTCGACCGTGCAAAGCTGGTGCTTTCCTCCGATCTCGCGCGGCGCTGGACGCTTTCGGAAATCGCCACCGAAGTGGGCGTCTCGCCCGTTTATCTCACCCAGGTCTTCCAGCAGGTCGAGGCGACGCCGCTCTATCGCTACCAGCTGCGGCTGCGGCTTGCCCGCGCGCTCGATCTGCTCGGCCAGTATGAGGATCTGACGGCGCTCGGTCTCGATCTCGGCTTTTCCAGCCACAGCCATTTCAGCGCTTCCTTCAAGCAGTCTTTCGGGCAGACTCCAGCCGAATTCCAACGCGCGGCGCAGCTGCGGCGCAGGTGAAAGCCTACCGCGCCGCCATGTCTTTTCGAGAGCCGCAAGCACGCCGCAGCACTTTGAATGATGCAGGATGTCGATCGCTAAAGATTTCGACAGCGGCAATCCGGTGTTCGATGGTCTTATGAGCCTGTCCCGATTGTGGGACGATCAACCGGAGGATCACCAGATGAAGAAGACCACGTGCGCTGCCTGCGACTGCGAACTCGGCGCGGAGACCATCACCGTCAAGCTCGGCGGCAAGACTGTCGAGGTCTGCTGCCAGGAATGCGCCGAGGCGCTGAATGAGGCGGAAGCCGCGACATCGGCCGCTTCGAGCAGCAAGGAATAGACGACATCAGGCAAAAGCCGCGCTCCCCGCGCGGCTTTTCCGTCTATATCTTTGTATTGCGCAATTCCGGACGCAAAACCGCTGCGCACTTTGCTGGAATTGCTTCAGATGGGCAGAAGCCCGTAACGCCAGCCGCGGCGTTTTGCATTCTGCGACAGCACCAGGAAGGCAAGGATGAACATGCCTGCCTCGGCAAAGACCGGCGCCATCCAGATCCCCTGCTCGCCGAAGACGAAGGGCAGCAGGAAGGTGAGCGGCAGGGTGAGCAGATAGGGCCGCGACAGGCCGAAGATCGCCGCGCGCGGCGCATCACCGATCGACTGGAAATAGGATGACAGGATCAGCATCTGCCCGAAGAGAAAATAGGCGCCGATCGTCCAGGGCAGAATTCGCCTGACCTCGGCGATGATCGCCGGATCGGCGACGAAGACGGCGCCGAGACGGCCAGCCAGCAATTCGACGGTGACCTCCACCAGAGTGCAATAGACGAGTGCTGCGAGCATGGCGATCTGCAGGCTGCGGCCGACGCGGAGCCCGAGGCCGGCTCCGTGATTGTTGCCGGCGACCGTCTGCAGCGCGATGCTGAGGCCAAGCAGCGGCAGATAGGTGAAGGTCATGATCCTCGTGATGATGCCGTAGGCGGCCACCGTCGCGACGTAGTCATGCGTGCTCCAGAGCGAGATGTTGATCAGAATGGCGGCCGAGGCCAGCGATATGCCGATGAAGCCGAGGCTCATGGGCGCGCCGAAGGCGACGATGCCGCGCCATTCGGCAAGAGCCAACCCTCGGGAAGGCCTGAGTGCCGCTCATGAAACCAATCTTGCCTTCGCAGCGCAATCCGTCCAGATGCAGCGACAGGAAGAAGCTGACCGGCGCACAGGCGATCATCGCGCCCATGAACAGCATGGCGCCATGGGCAACAGTGGCATTGCCGGCGGCACCGGCATCGATGATCTGCCGGCCCATCGCCCAGTAGACCAGATTGAGGATGAGGGTAACGGCGAGCGCCAGCGCATGCGCGCCGGCAAACACCCGACGCGCCCCATCGCGATTGCCGGCACCGAGCCGGCGGGCGAGGATGCTCGCCATGCCGTTGGAGACCAGCGATTGCAAGGCGATCAACAACATCAGCCCGGGGAAAATCAGGCTGACGGCGGAAAGCGCGTCCGGGCCGACATAGGCGCCGAGGAAATAGGCGTCGACGACGGTGAACAGGCCGTTGACGGTGGTGATCGCGACGATCGGTGCCGCCGTCCTGATGAAGACGCCGGGCAGCCAGCCGGTGAGAAAGGCATTGCCTTCGGAAAGATCGGTCATGGGGAAATCCGTGCGATAGGAGGCAGGGTCCGATCCGGCTTAAAAGTCATGCGGATCCGGACGACCTCAAAAGGATAAAAACAATCTAGAGATCGAGCACCAGATGCGGCACGCCGTTCGAGGTCTTCCTCGGCGACACGCCGTCGGCATCGATCTGCGCGTTCACACGCCGGCGAAAGGCCGAAAAACTCTCGAAGGTGACGACATCTACCGGTTCGTCGAAATGGATGGTGATCCTGTGGAGGTCGCCGCCCGGTAGGGCCGAAAGCGCCAGAACTTCGCCGGTGAACGGCTGGTTGAGATAACGGCCGCGAATATGCGCGCCGACGAAGAGCAGCGTCTTCGGGCTAGCATTGGGCCTTGCCGCAAGGGCTGCGAGCGTGTTCCAATCGCGCGCGCCGTGCTGGCGGGCAATCACTTCCAGGGCCGCACTGTGGGTCAACGGGGTGCCGCGATCGTTCATCGCCTGGCGCAGCCGCTTGGCCTGGGCCTTCAATTCGTCAATGGCAGGATAGGTCGTCGTCATGGAGTGAGCCTTCGCAAGGCATGCTCTTCGACTGCAGATGGGAGCTCGCATTACCGCCAGTCAGCATGCACAAGGGGCCGTGACCATGATCGCGAGGGCTTCACCATGGATTTTCATCCGCGAGCGGCCGGTGCCTCGAACCGGCCCTGTGTATGCGCGAACGCCGCCGACATGTCAAGAATGGCGCATGTGCATCAGGAATGAGCAAATTTGGGGCAAATCTGCACGAAATCGGTGCGATTTTCCCGCAAGTTTCACAGAAGCATTCAATCTTAGCGATGTTCTTCAGCAAGTGTCAGCATTCTTCCGCTAATATCCTGTCGTAGAACAAGCGGAGGCTAAAAGGGCCTTTCAGATGCACCTCGACACAGAACACCCCAAGCCGGAACGTGCTTACAGGGAATTCAATCTCGACAGACCCGGCAACATCATCTTCGTCGGCCATCACCTCAGCACCGGGACGCAGGTGCGCTGCCTGATCCGCACCATCACGCTTGCCGGCGCATTGCTCGAAGTCAGCCCGAACCTGGACATGCCGAGCCATTTCTTCCTCGAAATCCTTGGCATCCATGACRAGATCGGTGCGACCATGGTCAAGCGCGACGGCGAATTGGTGACGATCAGCTTCAATATGCTGATCAATCCTGAATTCCTGCACCACGTGTTGCGACTGAACTTCGAAAGCTGAGGTTTTTCCCGATCTGTGAATCATCGGGGCGCGGCACCTTTGTTTCGCCGCCCCGTCTTGCGACGAGACGCACGATTGCCGGAACGGCCCAGAGAAATCCGCGCCATTCCGGACGATCGAGCGGATCGGCCAAGGGATCGCGGCGGATCCGGCGATTGCGGATTTCGATTTCCCTGAAGAGAACAACCCAGTTGAGATCCATTGCTTCATCCTCCATCTATTGTTGGAGCACTTGAGCTAAGTCTTCGCACCCTTCCGATGTAGAGGCGCGGGGGAAAGGGGGTTTTCATCCATGAAAGATGCCAGCTGGGACGACCTGCAACTTTTCTTCCATGTTGCGACCGGCGGCGGGCTTTCTGCGGCGGCGGCGCGTACCGGGCTCAGCGCGCCGACGATCGGCCGGCGCATGCTGGCGSTCGAAAGGGTGACGGGCCGATCGCTGTTCAGCCGCGGTCCCACCGGTTATCTGCTGGCCAAGGACGGGCAGGAGCTGCTCGATCGCGTGCGGCTGATGCAGGATGCGGCGCGTGCGATCTCCGACTGGCGCGGCGAGGTGCTGACGCTGCCGATCGTCTCGACGGCCGCCGACAGCTGGACCTCGCGCTTCGTCGCCGACCATCTGGCCAGCGTCTGGACGCCGAAGGACGGCTTCCGCATGTGCTACAAGACCTGCGATACGAGCGTCGATTTCACCTATCGCGAGGCGCATATCGCCGTTCGCCACAGCCGGCCGGACAGCGGTAACGTCGCGATCCGCCGTTCGGTCAAGGTGGCGCATGCGGCCTATCAGGCGGCCGGTAATGACGAGGCCAACTGCAACTGGATCTCGCTCGGCACCGATAGCGCCATCACGCCGGCCGACAAATGGACTTTCGAACAGCCGGATTCCTGGATCACCAGTTGGACGAACACGCCGCATATGCTGTTTTACCTGATCCGCGGCGGCGCCGGCCGCGGGGTTCTTCCCTGTTTCATCGGCGATCAGGAGCGCAGGCTCGTCCGCGCCGGGCCCGTGATCGACGAGCTGACTTACGAGATGTGGATCGTTGCGCATGACGACGAACGGCAACGGCCGGAGGTCAGGATTGTCATCGACCGCCTGGCGGCGCTCTTTGCCGATCATGAGGAGCTGTTTGCCGGGCAGAGATCATCGGCATGACACGAAAACGCGGGCCTCTCGACCCGCGTTTCCTCAGGGTGCCGCTAGAGCGGTAACCGCTCTATCCTTCTGTTTCTACGCAATTCCGGACGGAAAACCGCTTCACACTTTTCCTGGAATTGCTCCAACGGCTCAGGCGGCGAGATGCCGCTCGATCTCGTCGACCGGCATATTGGTATAGTCCTTCGCCACTTCCGCGGTGATCATCGCCTGCGTATCGGCGCGGAGTGCGGGCCGCAGGGCGCCAAGCGCCTTCGGCGGTGCAACGAGGACGATGCGACGGGCATTCTTTTCCTGCAYCAACTCGTCGAGCTTCTCCGCCACATGTTTCAGAAATTCGGCTTCGGCCTGATCCTGCCAACTGGTCTCCTCGACAGCGCTGCCGCTGAGTCCGTCTGCAGCATGGGTTCGGCCAGGCTTATCGGCGCCAATCTCGCGATCCGGCGCGCTCGGCTGCGTCAGGGTTTCCAGCACCTTCAGGTTCACCAGTTGGGCATCGCCGGCATTCTGCATGATCAGAGCCTTGGCTCCATCGCAGACCACGACCCATGATTCCCAAGGGATTTTGACATCAGTCATCTTCAACTCCTCGCTGCCGTCATTCGAAGCGCGCCGTGCTTCATCGATCAAGGCACAACGCTCGGCCATTGAAAGAGTTCGGGAAAATTGCGCCGAAATCGAACGGGGCGGCGATCCGGCCGGCCTTTGCTGCGTAGAAAGGCCAAGTTCGGGAGATTGACGATGAAGACATCACTGCTCGCCTATGCCGGCACCTTTCTCACCCTTCTCATCTGCGACGGGATATGGCTCGGCCTCATCGCCCGCAACTTCTATCGCGACCAGTTGGGAGCGCTGATGCTGCCTTCACCCAATCTGGCGGTCGCCGCTCTGTTCTACCTGTTCTTCGCCGTCGCGGTGGTTGTGCTTGCCGTGCTGCCGGCGCTGTCGGCGGGCTCGATTGCCACCGCGTTTCTTCATGGTGCCATTCTGGGACTGGCGGCCTATGGCACTTATGACATCACCAATCTCGCCACGCTTCGCAACTGGCCACTCGCCATGAGCCTGGTCGACATGGCCTGGGGCACGCTGCTGACGGCGCTGACCGCCGCCGGCGGATATCTCGCCGTCAGATTTTTCGGCTGAAACGGGAGCCTCCTGTATCATTCCTTAAACCGGAATGGAATTCAGGAATTATGCAGCAGTTCAAACCGTTACAGTATGCTTTGCGGCTCTCGAAAAGACGGCGCCGCTGTAGGAGATGAAAGCCGCGTCCCAATAATGAACATCTGGGCGTCCCGCTTGGGAACAAAATTTGAACTCGTTAAAATTGTAATTTTATATTTGACGAATGTGCAAAACATTCATGTGACCTTGGTTGGAGCAAGACCCCAGCTTGAATGAAATCAAGACCCAAAATGTGCCCTGTCTGACGGAGAATGTGAATGACTATGCTCCGCGCTACACACCTTGCCACGGTCAAGTCCGCTGTCTACGACCTGCGCTGGGAAGAATTCAGCGTCAAACGGCCAGCCCGCATCGTCGCCGTCCGGCCGTGCCTCACAGGCGTCTCCATGCGAAGCGCCGAGATCATCGATATCTCCCAGGGCGGCGCCACCTTCATCGTCTCGACCACAGCCGGTCTGCCGAAGCATTATTATCTCAACATTCTCGGCCTCGCCTATCGCATCGGATGTGCCGAGGTCTATCGCCATAAGGAACGCATCGGGGTGCGGTTCATCAACATCATGGACCCCGAGGTTCTGCGCCGGGTCGTGCGCACCGATTTCCTTGTCGGCAACATGGAAGCAATCGCCGCCCGACGCGCGCCGATCTTCCGCGCGTGAACCGGCCCATAACAGGCTTATTGCAGAAATAATCTTGCTTGCGTTGGCCGTGCCCGGGCCTATTGTTGCGCCGATTGTCAATATGTCCGGGAAACTGCCTTCGCATGTCCGCCTTTTCGCGCTTCACACCTCTTGCCAGCGCCCTGCCCTCCACAGTTCCCTTCGTCGGTCCCGAGGCGATCGAACGCCAGCGCGGACTTGCCGTTTCGGCGCGCATCGGCGCCAATGAGAACGGCTTCGGCCCAGCCGCTTCCGTGTTTGCCGCGATGCGCGAGGAGGCCGGCAATATCTGGAAATACAATGATCCGGAGAATTTCGCGCTCAGAGAAGCGCTTGCCGCCCATCTCGGCGTCCCCTCCACCAATATCGCCATCGGCGGCGGCATCGACGAATTGCTCGGCCAGATCGTCCGGTTGGTGATCGAGCCGGGCGCGCCCGTCGTCACCTCTCTCGGCGCCTATCCGACCTTCAACTTCCATGTCGCCGGCTTCGGCGGCCGACTGGTGACGGTTCCTTACGCAAACGACCGGGAGGATCTGGGCGGGTTGCTCGATGCCGTGAAGCGTGAGAATGCGCCGCTCGTCTATTTCGCCAATCCTGATAATCCGATGGGAAGCTGGTGGGATGCCGACAGCATCGTCGCCTTCGCCCGGGCGCTGCCTGAGACGACGCTGATGGTGCTCGACGAGGCCTACAGCGAGACGGGACCGGCAGATTCGCTGCCGTCGATCTCTTCGCTCATCGACCTGCCGAACGTCGTTCGCACCCGCACCTTCTCCAAGGCCTACGGACTTGCGGGCTCGCGCACCGGCTACGCGATCTCGACTGCAGGCACGGCGCAGGCCTTCGACAAGATCCGCAACCATTTCGGCATGAACCGGCTGGCGACGGCAGCAGCGCTCGCGGCGCTGAAGGACCAAGTCTATCTCGTCGAGGTGGTCGGGAAAATCCATGCGGCGCGGGAGCGGATCGGCGGCATCGCCCGGGCGAACGGCCTCGTCCCCCTGCCCTCGGCAACAAATTTCGTGGCGATCGACACAGGGCGCGACGGCTCTTATGCGCGGTCGATCGTCGACGGCCTGATAGAGCACGGCGTCTTCATCCGCATGCCTGGTGTGGCGCCCCTCAACCGCTGCATCCGCATCAGCGTCGGGCCGGAGGCGGATATGGCGCTGCTCGAACAGGCTCTGCCGCAGGTTCTGAAAAAGATCGGCCGATAAAACAGAAGAACCGCGGCCGGTGGAGGAAATCCGGTCGCGGTTCTCTTCTCCCGGCGTCGGCCCCGTCCAAGGCGCCCCGCCAGCCCCCTCTTTTTGAGGTTGTTATTGCTGCTCTTGTCGAATTCCTGATCGGAGACGGTTTTAGTGAACCGTCATCCACTCGCGGGCGGCGCGCAGCGCTGCCACGAGCTGCATCTTGTCCATGGCGGCGGCCACGTCGGCACGAAGCTCGGCGGCGCGATCGTTGCCCTTGATTGCGGCGATGTTCAGCCATTTGTGGGCTGCGACGAGATCGACTTCGCAGCCGCGGCCGGTCGCATACATCAGACCCATTTCACAGAAGACATCGGCGCTGTTGTCGCCACCCATGGTGGCCGTTTCAGCATTGTGCATTTCAAAGCGTGCCATCGGTTTTATCCCTGTTAGCCTGTTTATGACTTACCCTGTTTTACCTCTGGGCCTTGCCGTCTATCGCGGCTTGCGGCCCTTGCGGTCCGGCGGGTTTGCCCCGCTCGTTTGATGGCTTCACTATGCCAAGCGGCCTTCAAAAAACGCCTAAAATGCATGATTAATTTGCGACAAACAAAGTGCAAATGCTTGGTAAATTTGGATTTTTGTTAAACATCAGACTCCTTGCGAATTAAGGATTTTCGTTTGAATTTTACGAAAGATTCAGATTTGAAAATAAACGGATCATTCATCATGAAATCAGCAGGCGATATCTTTACAAGCTCGCCGCATGGCTTTTTTCTCCCGTTTCACCCGATCCGCAGAGCAGCGATCGGCCTTATTTACCTTTACGTTTGCGTCAGTTATTTTCGCGACGATCAAGGACATCATGGAGGAAAAGATGATCCGCAGCTTCGTTCTCGCCAGCATTATTGCAGTGATTGCGGGTATCGCGCATGCCGAGGAGCCGATCGTCGGCAACTGGAAGACGGCCGCCGGCGATACGGCGGTGATCGCATCCTGCGGCGGCAGTTATTGCGTGACGCTGAAGACCGGCAAATATGCCGGCCGAAAGATCGGCACGCTTGCGGGAACCGGCGGCAGCTATGCCGGTGAGATCACCGACCCGGCCGCCGAGAAGACCTATAGCGGCGCAGGCAAGGTTTCCGGCAATTCGCTGAGGATGCAGGGCTGTGTGATGAAGGTCCTCTGCAAGTCGCAGACCTGGACGCGGCTCTGAGGCCATAGGGCGCCTGCGCAACGATCTCAAATGCAGAAGCATGCCGACGACGCGGCGGCATGCTTCGAAGCCCCTTGCGGCCACTCCTCCGCTACGCCACCCGGCGAAGTCGAATGGTGTCGAACTCCCCCGGCGAACCATTCCTCATCCTCTTCGCAACCTGGCCGAGCCTGTCCGGCAAGCTGAACGGCGGATGAACCGGTATCTCAGCACTCGTTCAGCCGTCGCATGCCAAAACTCTTCTCACGATAGAGTTGCGTATCGGGGACAAGGGGATGAACATCTATATTCTGGCAAGACGCTTTAGCATCATCACGCTGTTTGCGGCGATCTTCGCGATCACGTTTTCGGCAGTCGTGGTGCATAATGGCGGCGGCGGCGCACAGTCGCATTTCGGGGCAAGCTACACCTGCCTGGAGAGAAACGGTACCTTCTGCGCGCCTACGGTGCGGTGACTAAAGCGCATCGTGCGATGCGCTTTAAGTCTTTGGTTTATGCATGTCGTTGTCCCAAAACGGCTGCGCACTTTTGGGCGACAGGCATTCGCACCAGACAGGCAAGAGGATAAAAAATCGGAATCCGCCGGCGCGCGTCGTTTGCTTGTCAAAAACAACTCTCTATAATGCGTCATGAACAAACGAATCTCCCCTCTGTCGCCCCTCGACATATCCTCTCCACCACCTTTCCAGCCACAGAGCTTTGATGATCCCGCCAAGGCCGTCGAGACGCTGACGGCGCTTTACGAGCGCAATACCGCGTTCCTCATCCAGAGCTTCGCCGAACTTGCGCAGGGCGCTCCGATCTCCTCCCGCTACCGCGCTTTCTATCCGCAGGTCAGCATCGAGACGACAAGTTTCGGCCATGTCGATTCGCGGCTTTCCTATGGTCATGTCACGGCACCCGGCATCTATACGACGACTGTCACCCGTCCGAAGCTCTTCAAGCATTACCTGAACGAGCAGCTGGCGCTCTTGATGAAGAGCCATAATATTCCTGTCATCGTCTCGGAATCGACGACGCCGATCCCCTTGCACTTCGCCTTTGGCGAAGGTGCTCATGTGGAAGCATCGACCAACGCATTCGTCGACATTCCGATGCGCGATATCTTCGACACGCCCGACCTCAACACCACCGACGACGAGATCGCCAATGGCGAATATATCCCGCCGCCGGGAGAGCCCTCGCCGCTCGCGCCGTTCACCGCGCAACGCATCGACTATTCGCTCGCCCGATTGTCGCATTATACGGCGACGCATGCCGAGCATTTCCAGAATTTCGTGCTGTTTACGAACTACCAGTTCTATATCGACGAATTCTGCAGCTGGGCGCGCAAGCTGATGGCGGAGGACAGCGACGGCTATACCGCCTTCGTCGAGCCCGGCAATGTCGTCACCCTTCCCGGCTCGAACGCGCCGGAAACGGATGCAGCCCTCACCCGCCTGCCGCAAATGCCGGCCTACCATCTGAAGAAGAAGGGCCATGCCGGGATCACCATGATCAATATCGGTGTCGGCCCCTCCAACGCCAAGACGATCACCGACCACGTCGCCGTCTTGCGCCCGCATGCCTGGCTGATGCTCGGCCACTGCGCCGGTCTTCGCAACAGCCAGCGGCTCGGCGACTATGTTCTCGCCCATGCCTATATGCGCGAGGATCATGTTCTCGACGACGACCTGCCGATCTGGGTGCCGATCCCGGCGCTGGCTGAGGTGCAGGTGGCGCTCGAAGCCGCCGTTGCCGAAATCACCGGCTATGAGGGTTTCGAGCTGAAGCGCATCATGCGCACCGGAACCGTCGGCACGATCGATAATCGCAACTGGGAACTGCGCGACCAGCGCGGGCCGGTGAAGCGGCTCTCCCAGGCGCGCGCAATCGCGCTCGACATGGAATCGGCAACGATTGCCGCCAACGGCTTCCGCTTCCGCGTCCCCTATGGCACGCTGCTCTGCGTCTCCGACAAGCCGCTGCACGGCGAATTGAAACTGCCGGGCATGGCGACGGCCTTCTACCGCACGCAGGTCAACCAGCATCTGCAGATCGGCATCCGCGCCGTCCAGAAGCTTGCCGCCATGCCGAAGGAAGCGCTGCATTCACGCAAGCTGCGCAGCTTCTTCGAAACGGCGTTTCAATAAGATATCAGGCGCGGCCCGGCCTTGTCCGCCCGGCCGCGCACTGTTCTCAAGCGCTTGCGGCAAGCTGCAGCGCTTCGATCAGGCCCGCAAACGCCGCCAGCACGATCACAGTCCTCACCAGTACCTTTATCACCTCGGCATTCTCAACCGGCGGCATCGTGCGTGCGCCACGTGTGACGATCAGATGTGCTATTCCGATTTCAAACATGCTCATTGCTCCATCTCCTCGATGTTGTCAGATGAAGCCTTGTCGAGCGCTGCCTCGGCCTTTCGACATTGCGATCGACGAAAAGATATTTTTCTTCCCTGTCGAAAAGCGCCTAGGCTGTTCGTCCAAGGGCTGTGAAAGCACAGCACGGAGGACAAGGAATGAAATATCTTTGCCAGGTCTGGTTCGACGGCACGGTGCTGTCGGCCATGTCGCAGGAAGAGAAGAACAAGCTCGATCGGGATTCGCTCGCCTATGACCGCGATCTTGCCGACAGCGGTCATATGATCGTTGCCCAGGCGCTGCAGGCGCCGCAATCGGCGGTCACGGTTCGTGTGCGCGGTGGCGAGATGTCGGTCACCGACGGTCCCTTTATCGAGACGAAGGAGGCGCTTGGCGGCTTCATTCTGATCGACGCCAAGGACCTCAATGACGCGATCCGCGTTGCGGCCGGCATTCCGCTAGCAAAGCTTGGCGCGATCGAGGTTCGCCCCATCCATGAATTCGGCTGAGGAGGTGACGCCATGAAGTTTCTGGGCCAGATCTGGTTCGATACCGAAAAGAGCAAGCGGGTTACGCCAGAGGAATGGGAGGCCGTCACCCAAGAATGCATCGTCAGCGACGACAGCTGGCGCGAAAGCGGCCATATGTTGAGCGCGCTGGCGCTCTACGAGCCGGAGCAGGCCGTGACGCTCAGGGTTCGCAATAGCACCGTTGCCGCGACGGACGGTCCTTTCGCCGAAATCAAGGAGCATCTCGGCGGCTTCGTTGTGATCGAGGCCAGGGATATGGAGGAAGCGAAGGCGATCATTTCCACCTTCCCGATCCTCAAATATGCATCGATCGAAATCCGGCCCGCCTATTCGATCAAGGATGGGAGATAGCCATGCGCTTCGTCTGCCTCATCTATAATTCCGCCGATACGGACGGCACACTCAGCCAGGTCGAGGGCGATGAGCTTGTCAGGGCGCATTTCCAGTATGACGAGGAACTTCAGCGCAAAGGCATCATGATCCATTCCGATGCATTGGAAGGTCCTGACTGTGCCTCTGTGTTGAGGGTGCGCGATGGCACTCTGTCTTCGACCGACGGCCCATATGTCGAGACCAAGGAGCATCTGGCCGGCATCTACATCATCGAGGCGGCCGATCTGGAAGATGCACGCAAGGTCGTCGCGGGCATTCCGAGCGTCCGGGTCGGGTCGATCGAATTGCGCCCGGTGAGACTGCTCACCCTACCGCAGTGAGGGTCCACCGTTGGAACAGGTGATCGAGGATATCTACCGACAACATTCGCGCCGGGTTCTGGCGACGCTGATCCGCCTGCTCGGCGATTTCGACCGGGCAGAGGAAGCGCTGCACGATGCCTTTGCGGCGGCGGCGCGGACATGGCCGGTTGACGGCATGCCCAACAATCCCGTCGCCTGGCTGGTTTCGACCGGCCGCTTCAAGGCGATCGACCACCTCAGGCGGCGGGCGCGCTTCAACGCCTCGCTGCAGCATATCGAGGACGGCCTTTACCCTGATGGCACAGAAGCGGAGATCGGCGACATGGAACCGATCGAGGACGACATGTTGCGGCTGATCTTCATCTGCTGCCATCCGGCTCTTGCCGCCGATGCACAGACCGCGATGGCGCTGCGCGAGGTCTGCGGATTGACGACGGAAGAGATTGCCCATGCCTTCCTGGTGCCGGCGCCGACCGTCGCGCAGCGCATCGTGCGCGCCAAGAACCGCATCAGGACGGAGAATATCCCTTATGAAGTGCCTGTCGGGGCGGAGCTTCCGGAGCGTCTCGACCGGGTGCTGCACGTCATCTACCTCGTCTTCAACGAGGGCTATTCGGCATCCTCAGGCAGCACGATCGTCCGCGCCGACCTGACAGCCGAGGCGATCCGGCTAGCGCGGCTGCTGGCAACCCTGCTGCCGCATCCGGATGTCGCAGGCCTGCTGTCACTGCTGCTCCTGCAGGAGTCGCGCCGTGCTGCCCGGCAGGATGTCGATGGCGCGCTGGTGCTGCTTGCCGATCAGGATCGCTCGCGCTGGGACCGAAGCAAGATTTCAGAAGGGCTTTCGCTGCTCGCAAGCGCCCTGCGCGCGCCTGATATCGGCATCTATACGGTCCAGGCGGCGATCGCGGCGGAACACGCGAAGACCGGCAGCACCGAGGAAACGGACTGGCGGCGCATCGCCTTCTATTACGACCTGCTGATTGCCGCCCACCCCTCAGCAATTGCCGAGCTCAACCGCGCCGTGGCAATCGCCATGTCCGAGGGGCCGGGAAAAGGACTGGCGCTTGTCGACGCCATTCTCGGCAAGGGGGAACTGACGACCTATCACCTCGCCCATTCGGCGCGGGCGGATTTTCTGCGCCGGCTCGGACGCCGGGCCGAGGCGATTCAAGCTTATGAAACGGCGCTGACATTCTGCCGGCAGGAGCCGGAACAGGTCTTTTTGCGCAAGCGCATTCTGGAGCTTACGACCTAGCCTTGCCGCCACGTCCGAGCGGCAGTGAAATCGCAGTTCCGGTCAGCGCCGAGACGATGATCAGCAGGTGGGCATTGACGCTCGCCTGCGCCAGCGCGGCCAGAGCCAGCCGCTCGCTTGAGGCGCCCAAGGCGATGGCGCCCGCGGTGATGCCGGCCGGATAGGTGCCGACGCCGCCCGGCGCATGCATCGGCAGCACGGAGGAGAGCTCACCGCCGAGCGCGCCGCCGAAGCTTGCCGCCATCGGCAGCACGCCCATCAGGCCGAGCGCCCATGCCAGCACCATCACCTTCACCAGCCAGTTGACGATGGTCATCGCCCAGGCGCGCGCGAAGGCGATGGCATCGAGCGGCAAGCCGTTTTCGATCTCGGCGACGAATTTCTGCGCTTTCTTCGGCAGCAGCTTCGCGGCAAGGCGCAGCAGCGGCTTGCGGGCAGCGAAAGCTGCGACCGGCAGCAGCAGGAAGGCTGTCCAGAGCGACCAGGCAACAGCCGCATCGGCTGAAGCGACGGCAAAGCCGATGCCGGCAGCGGCCAGGAGGGCGTGCAGGTCGAGCAGCCGCATGACGAAGAGCGCCGAGGTTCCGCGCGTCAGCGGAATGCCGAATTCGGTGCGCATCAGCAACGGAAAGCTGGTCTCGCCGGTGCGGAAGGGCAGCATGATGTTCAGCAGGTTGTGGATCTGCGTGACGCGGAAGAGGACCGCGAACCGGCCAGCCGTCTCGTTCGGAAAATAGTCATAGATGCGCCAGGTGCGGAGGAAATAGGTGCTCGTCAGCAGCACAAGTGCGCCGATGACGGGACCTGCGCCGACATCGGCCCACTGCCTGATGATGACAGGCCAACCCCAGAACCATTGGATGAAGAGGCCATAGGCTGCGACGATGACGACCGTCAGAACGGTCATGCGATTGCGCATAAACCAGGATTGCCGGCTTTCAACGATCGAACTCTTCATGTAGTAGGCATTCCTCGCTTGGGTCGGCATGGGCCTGGTCCCGTCGCCAAGCCTTTTAAGAGACCAGGCCTTTTAAGAGAAATGAAGGTTGCGCACAACGGCGGAGTGATGGCGATGGCGGTGAAAACGCTTCCACGCCGACGATCTGAGCGGCCGACCGGTAAATGATGGCGCCTTGCCGGCTTGACGTGGAGATCGATGTTGGAGCGGATTACCAGAAGCGTTACGAGCGCAAGCATTTTTCTGGCAGGCTATTTCCTGCTGAACATCGCGCTGCGCATCGCCTTGCCGCATACGCTCGATCTCGACGAGGCGGAGCAATCCTTCTACTCGCAATACCTGCTTGCCGGCTACGGCCCGCAGCCGCCCTTCTACAACTGGATCCAATATGCCATCGTTTCGGTGACCGGCATATCGATGTGGGTGCTCTCGGTGCCCAAGAACATCATTCTCTTCGGCTGCTATCTTTTCTACGGGCTTGCTGCCCGCGAGGTGCTGAAGAGCCGTTCGCTCGCTGCCGTCGCCATGCTCAGCCTGATTACTCTGCCGCAGGTCGGCCTGATGGCGCAGCGCGAATTGACCCATACCGTCGCCCTGCTGTTTGCGACCTCGCTCTTCCTCTTCGGTTTTTTCCGCACGCTGCGCYAGCCGACGATCGGGAGCTACCTCATCATCGGCATCGCCACCGGCATCGGGCTCATCTCGAAATACAATTTCGCCATCCTGCCGGCGGCCGCCCTCATCGCCGTGCTGCCGGACCGGGAATGGCGCAGCCGTCTCATCGACTGGCGTTTGCTGCCGGCGATCGCACTCGCCATTCTGATCGTGCTGCCGCATGCGCTCTGGCTGCCTGACAATCTCGCCAGCGCCTCTGCGCCGACACTCGAGCGGATGACCGCCGAAGACCTGGCTCCCGCCGGCCTTCCCCGCATCGGGCAAGGCTTGCTGTCTCTCGTCATCGCCGTCCTCGGCTTCGTGGCATTGCCGGTCGTTGTCGTCGCAGCCGCCTTCCGGCGCGACTTCTTTCGCGCGCTCTCCTCTTCCAACCCGATGGTCCGGGTGATCGAGCGAATGATGATCATCAGCCTGATCGCATTCGTCGGCGTGGTCCTCTTCGCCGGCGCGAGCGACATCCACGAGCGCTGGCTCGACCCGTGTCTGCTCGTCCTGCCGATCTATCTGTTCCTGAAACTGGAAACTGCTGGTCTTGATCTTTCCGCCGGTCTTGCCCGCTTCCGGCCCGTGGTGCCGGTCTTCATGATCGTCATCCTGTCGATCCTTCTCTTCCGGATCGTCGGCATTCAATACATCGGCACTTATACGAGAACGAACGTACCCTTTTCCGGCTACGTGGCTGAATTGACAGCGACCCGCAGGCCGGTTCTCATCGTCGCGGGAACCAAGTTCGTGGCCGGCAATCTGAGGCTGGAGTTTCCCGATGTTCCCGTCGTGATACCGTTCTTCCCGGGTCCTGGGGTTCCCGAATATGCGGCTGCGAAGGGGCCCGTGCTCGTCATCTGGCGCGGCGAGACTGCAGATGACCCAACAATTTCCCCCAGCTTCGCCAACGATCTCGTCAAATCGGGCATTCATCTGCAGGAGTTGAACACGCTGACGCTGCCCTATCTCTTCGGTGACGGCAAACGTAGCTTCTCCATTGGTTACTCCTGGGTGGAGGGCGGCGCGAAATAGCGCCCGGTCTGCCCAGCCGATTGCGGGGAAACCGGCATTGCCCGCTGGCAACGGGCGGACACTTCATGTAGTAGCCTTCCGCAAGTGCGGCGACAGCAGTAAAGCTTGCTCGGCCGTCCGGCCTTTTGGAGATGAAAGTTGCAGACAACGGTAGAGCCCATTCGCGGTACGAATGACCCGGTACAATCGCTCGAGCTGTCGCTGGTCGTGCCCATTTTCAACGAAGAGGAAAGCGTCGGCCCGCTTATCGAGCGTGTCGTGGCTGCGATGGCCGCCTACCCCCATCGCTGGGAGCTGATCCTTGTCGATGACGGCAGCACTGATGCGACGCTGGTCAACGCCCGCAAGTACGTCGGTCTTGAGGGGCTGGCGCTCAGGATCGTCGAACTCCAGCGCAACTTTGGCCAGACTGCCGCCATGCAGGCCGGCATCGACACCGCCCGGGGCCGTCTGATCGCGACGATGGACGGCGACTTGCAGAACGACCCGAAGGACATTCCTTCGATGGTCTCCGAGCTGGAACGGCGTGAACTCGACCTCTTGGTCGGCTGGCGCAAGAACCGCAAGGACGGTCTGCTCTTGCGCAAAATCCCCTCCTGGTGCGCCAACTACCTGATTGGCCGCATCACCGGCGTCAAGCTGCATGATTACGGCTGCAGCCTGAAGATCTACCGTGCTTCGATCATCAAGCAGGTGAAGTTGATGGGCGAAATGCACCGCTTCATCCCGGCCTGGGTCGCCGGTGTCGTGCCGAGCTCGCGCATCGGCGAGATGGCCGTCACCCACCATGCCCGCGAGCACGGTGTTTCGAAATACGGTATTTCGCGCACCTTCCGCGTCATCCTCGATCTGCTGTCAGTGATGTTCTTCATGCGCTACAAGGCGCGGCCGGGGCATTTCTTCGGTTCGCTCGGCCTCGGCCTCGGCGCGCTCGCCATGCTGATCCTGCTCTATCTCAGCTTCGACAAGTTCATCTTGGGCAACGATATCGGCACGCGCCCAATGCTGATGGTCGGCGTCGTGCTGCTGCTGTCGTCGGTGCAGATGATCACCACCGGCATCCTGGCGGAAATGATTGCGCGCACCTATTACCGCGACGACGCCTCTCCGAACTACATCGTGCGGCAGATCTTCGACGATCAAAGCCAAGCCTAAGCCGGCAGCACGATGCTGGAGCGCGCGACGAGTACGATCAGAACCGCGGGCCTGCTGCTTGCGGCCTATTTCGTGCTCAACATCGCGCTGCGCATCGCGCTTCCGCATTCGCTGGAGCTCGATGAAGCCGAGCAGTCTTTCTTCTCGCAATATCTGCTGGCGGGCTACGGCCCGCAGCCGCCCTTCTACAACTGGATGCAATATGCCGTCGTTTCGGTGACGGGCATGTCGATCGGCGCGCTGATCGTTCCGAAGAACATCCTGCTGTTCCTATCCTATCTCTTCTACGGCCTTGCCGGGCGACGCGCGCTGAAGGACGAGGCGCTTGCCGCCGTCGGCATGCTGGCGCTGATCACCCTGCCCCAGGTCTCCTACATGGCCCAGCAGGACCTGACCCACACGACGGCGCTGCTCTTTGCCAGCTCGCTGTTTCTCTACGGCTTCTTCCGCACCCTCGACCGGCCTGACACGGCGAGCTATCTCCTGCTCGGGCTTGCGACCGGCATCGGGCTGATCTCGAAATATAATTTCGCGCTGATGCCTGTCGTCTCCTTGATCGCCATCCTGCCCGATGCCGAATGGCGGCGCAGGGCGTGCGACTGGCGCATGCTGGCCGCGATCACTGTCGCGCTCGTCATCGTCCTRCCGCACGCGATCTGGCTGCAGGGCAATCTCGGATTCGCCTCTTCCGACACTCTGGTCAAGATGGCTGCCGGCAGTGAACCGGCCGGCGCCGTGCGGATCGGCAAAGGCCTTCTCGCCTTTCTCGTCGCCATCATCGCCTTTGCAGCGCTGCCGGTCGTGATCTTCGCCGCCACCTTCCGCCGGGATTTTGTCCGGGCGCTTTCGGCGGGCAATCGCTGGACTGGGATGATGGAGCGGATGATGCTCGCAAGCCTCGCCGGCATCGTTCTGATCGTGTTGTTCACCGGCTCCACCACGGTTCGCGAGCGCTGGCTGGACCCGTTCCTGCTGGTGCTGCCGATCTATTTCCTGGCGAAAATGCAGGCGGCCGGGCTCGACCTTTCCGCCGGGCTGCGCCGCCTCCGGCAGGTCGCGCCGGTGCTGATGGCCTGCGTGCTGATCGCACTCGGCTTTCGTGTCGTCGGCGCCGGGCTGATTGGCGCCTACAGCAGGCCGAATGTACCGATGGCCGGTTTTTCGCGCGAGATGACGCGACAGGCGCAACCGGCGCTGGTGATCGCCTCCGACACCTATATCGGCGGAAACATGCGGTTGCAATTTCCCGATGTGCCCGTCGTGATCCCGGATTTTCCGACACCCGGCATTCCGGCCTATGCCGAGGCCAAGGGGCCGGTGCTGATCGTCTGGCGCGGCAAGAAGACGGCGACGGCTGCGGATGCGGTCATGCCGGAGCGGTTCTCATCAGCGCTGACGGCGGCCGGCATCGCGCTGCAGGAGATCGGCTCGCTCTCGCTTCCCTATTATTTCGGCCGCCAAGGCGATAATTTCGCGCTCGGCTACGCCTGGGTTCGGCCGGAGACCAGATAGAATGACCGAGACCAACCGTCGTGACATCAGTTGGATTTTCGTTCTGCTGGCCGCCTATTTCGTGCTTCAGGTCGGCGTGCGGCTCGCAACCTCGCATTCGCTCGATCTCGACGAGGCCGAACAGGCCTTCCGCTCGCAATGGCTTGCCGCCGGCTACGGCCCGCAGCCGCCCTTCTACAATTGGCTGCAATACACCGTCTTCCAGTTTGCCGGCGTCTCGCTGACCGCCCTTTCTATCGTGAAGAACCTTCTGCTCTTCATCTCTTACGTGCTGTATGGCCTGACCGCGCGACTCGTGCTGCGCGACAAGGCGCTGGTGGCGATCGCCACATTCGGGCTGCTGACCATCCCTCAGATGGCTTTCGAGATGCAACGCGACCTGACGCACACGGTCGCGGTGTTCTTCTCGGCCAGCATCTTCTTCTACGGCTTCATTCGCACCCTGAAGCAGCCGAGCCTGGGCTCCTATCTCATCGCCGGCATCGGCATCGGTTTCGGCCTGCTTGCCAAATATAATTTTGCGATCCTGCCGGCGGCAGCCCTGATTGCCGCGCTTTCGGATGCGCGCCTGCGGCCGCGGATCTTCGACTGGCGGCTGGTGCTAACGGCGGCAGTGGCGCTCATCATCATCCTGCCGCATCTCTTCTGGCTGAAGGACAATCTCGATTTCGCCACCGCACGCACCCTGGAGAAGATGACCGCGAGCGGCCATGCGAGCTACCTCACACAGGTCGCCATGGGCGTCAGTTCGCTGGCTCTCGCCATCATCAGCTTTGCCGGATTGACCGTGGCGGTGTTCGCGGTCGTCTTCGGCAGGAGCCTTCGTCCGGCACTGGCTGCCGGTTCGGAATGGACGCGGCTGCTCGAGCGGATGATGCTCGTCTTCCTGGCCGGCATTCTGCTTCTGATCGTCTTCGGCGGTGCAGCCGGCATCAAGGATCGCTGGCTGGTGCCAATGCTCTTCATCCTGCCGCTCTATTTCTGCCTGAAGATCGAGGCCGCAGGCGTCGCGACAGACAGGGCGTTCCGGCGTTTCATACCCATCGTCGCCGTCATCATGATCGGCGTGCCGGCCACCCTTTACGGCAGTGTCGCGGCCGCGCGCTTCACCGGCCATTACGAACGGCTGAACAGGCCTTATGCCGGCATGCTGGACATCCTGCGCAAACAGGCCGAACCGGCGGCGATCCTTGCCGGGGACAGCCTGCTCGCCGGTAATCTCAGGCAGGATATTCCCGGCGTGCCGGTCCTCTCGGTGGATTATCCCGGCTTCAACCCGGATCTCTCCAGTCGGCGGCCACTTCTCCTGGTGTGGCTCCTCCCGCAGAAGGGGGGAAGCGAAGCGCTTCCACCTGATATGGCTGAATGGCTGCAGGCCAATCTCGGCGCGTCCGCACCGCAGGCGTCGGTGATCGACGTGCCTTATTTCTATGGGCGCGGCGACGACCGCTATCGTTTCGGCTATGCCTGGGTCAACCAGCCGGGCTGAGCGGCATCAGGATTTCAGTTCCTTCCAGGCTAAATCCAACGCCAGTTTCGTGATACTTGCTATTTCAATCACTTCAGTGTCGCTGATGGCCAACTACGGCGAGGCCAGCACGCGATTGCGGGTTGCTCTACTATGCTTGGAGACGACTGGGCCATCGGTTCGTTGGCCTATCCATCTTGATTGAGTATTGTAAAAGTATTGTATTTGTCATACAATCAGAGCAGGGAGTAAATTTACATGGCACGGGCAAAAACCTTTTCCCTTGGCGATACCTATGACGAGATCCTATCGGATCTTGTCCGCAATGGCCGGTTCGGCACCGAAACCGAGGCCGTGCGGGCAGGCATCCGTATGCTCGCCGACCACGAGCTGAAAATACAGGCGCTGCGTAGGGACATTCAGGCGGCGGACGCCGAGATCGAAGCCGGCCTCGGCAAGGAATACGCTACCGGCGCGGATCTCCTCAAAGACGTCATGAACGAAAGCTAGGGCCATCAAACCGAAACGCCTGATTATCGCTCCATCCGCCATTGAGGATCTGCGGAATATTCGGCGCTATATCGCCGAGAGCAGCCCCCACTACGCGCAGGAATTCATGGCCGATCTGACCGCGAAGATCGCCTGGATCGCCGAAGTGGACTTCACCGGATCTCCCCGCGACCACATTGCGGAAGGCCTGCGCGGCCTGCCCTATCGGAACCGCTGCATCTATTACCGCTCCTATCACGACCGCATCGTGGTCCTGCGCGTGAAACACGGTGCCGAAGATATCAAGCCGCAGGATTTTGAACTCTAGGCCCGAAGGCTTTCGCTAGACTGATAGCGGCTTTCCCTATGGCTGGCTCGACGAGCCGGGCAGAGCGCAATCAGGATTTCAGCTCCTTCCAGGCCAAATCCAGCGCCAGCCTGGTAATCCTCGCCATCTCGTCCACCTCGGCGTGGCTGATGACGAGCGGCGGCGAGGCGAGCATGCGGTCGCCGGTGGCGCGCAGCACGAGGCCGTTCGCCAGCGCGTGGTTGCGCACCAGCGCACCGACCTCATCGGGCTTGGCATAACGGGTGCGCGTGCTCTTCTCGGCGGCAAGCTGCAGGCCGCCCATAAGGCCGATGCTATCGGCCTCGCCGACCAGATCATGTTCGGCGAGCGCTGCCCAGGCCCTGCCGAAATAGGGACCGATATCGTCGCGCACACGTTCGACCAGTCTTTCCTCCTCGATGATGCGCAGATTTTCCAGTGCGGCGGCAGCGCAGACCGGGTGGCCGGAATAGGTGAAGCCGTGGTTGAAGTCGCCGACATCGTTGATCAGCACATCGGCGATGCGGTCGCTGACGAGCACGCCGCCGATCGGCAGGTAGCCGGAGGAAAGCCCCTTGGCGATCGGCGCCAGATCGGGCTCGACGCCGAAATACTGATGGCCGAACCAGGCGCCCAGCCGGCCGAAACCGCAGATCACCTCGTCGGTCACCAGCAGGATATTGCGCGCCTTGCAGATGCGGTCGATCTCCGGCCAGTAGGTCTCGGGCGGGATGATGACGCCGGCAGCGCCCTGCACCGGCTCGGCAACGAAGGCAGCGACATTCTCCTCCCCGAGTTCGTCGATCTTCACTTCGAGCTCGCGGGCAACCTTAAGACCGAATTCGGCGGGTGAGAGATCGCCGCCCTCGCCGTACCAATAGGGCTGGCCGATATGGACGATGCCCGGGATCGGCAGGTCGCCCTGCTCATGCATGTATTTCATGCCGCCGAGGCTGGCGCCGGCGACGGTCGAACCGTGATAGCCGTTCTTCCTCGATATGACGATCTTCTTCGACGGCTTGCCGATGGCGCTCCAATAGACGCGCGCCATGCGGAACCAGGTGTCGTTCGCCTCTGAGCCGGAGCCGGTGAAGAAGATGTGGTTGAACCGCTCCCCGGCATGGGAAGTGACCTTTTCCGCAAGCAGCGTCGCCGGCGTCGAGGTCGTGCCAAAGAAGGTGTTGTAGTAGGGCAGCTCATTCATCTGCCTGGTGGCGGCGTCGGCGATCTCCCGGCGGCCATAGCCAATATTGACGCACCAGAGGCCGGCGAAGCCATCGAGATATTTCCTGCCGTGATTGTCGAAGATGTAGACGCCCTCGCCGCGCTGGATGATACGCGCGCCCTCGGCATTCAGCTTCTTCATGTCGGCGAAGGGATGCAGGTGGTGCGCAGCGTCGATCGCGGCAAGATTCGAGGGTGGGTAAGTATCGGGCATGACTGGTAAAAGACCCTCGCGGATTGAAAGGCTGATGTCGATGAGATAGGAGCTTGGCCTTGTCCCGGAGGATTTTCAAGGTCATGGCGAGCGACAGGATGGACGGCAAGGCCGACGGCGGCGATCCGCGCTTCGAGATCCTGATCGTCGGCATGAACGGCGACCTGCGCGGCAAGCAGCTTCCGCCCAGCGCCGAAGACAAGGTCTGGGCCGGTGACATCCGCCTGCCAACGTCGACGCAGTCGCTCGACATCTGGGGCGACGATAATGACGATCTCACCGGCCTGTCGCTGACGATCGGCGATCCCGACGGCAAGGTCGTCCCCGACCGGCGTAGCCTGGCGCCGATGCCCTGGGCGCCTGAGGGCTCGATGCAGGTGCTCGCCACCATGCATGAATTCGACGGCAGCCCGAGCTTCATGGATCCACGCGCCATCCTCGCTTCGGTGGTCGAGCGCTATGCGGCGCGCGGGCTGACGCCCGTCGTCGCCACCGAGCTGGAATTCTACGTGATGTCGGGAGACTGGCGCGAGACCGGACGACCTTGCCCGCCCGAAAGCCTCACCTATCGCGGCGAGCCGAACGGTTTCCAGCTCTACGACATGAGCGCCGTCGACGCGCTCGATGGCTATTTGCAGACGCTGAGGGCCTATGCGAAGGCGCAGGACCTGCCTGCGGATGCGACAACGGCGGAGTTCGGTCCGGGCCAGTTCGAGGTCAACCTGCTGCACCGCGCGGACGCGCTGGCTGCCGCCGACGATTGCCTCTATCTCAAGCGCATCGCCGAACAGGCGGCGCGCCGGCACGGGTTGAAATCGACCTGCATGGCCAAGCCCTATTCCGAACATGCCGGCTCCGGCCTGCATGTGCATGCGAGCATCATCGACGGGCAAGGCCGCAACATCCTCGATGCCAAGGGCGGCGAGCCGAAGCTGCTCAAATCGGTGACATCAGGCCTGCTCGATACCATGCGCGCGGCGCAGCTGATCTTCGCCCCCTTCGCCAATTCCTACCGCCGCTTCCAGCCGGGCTCGTTTGCGCCTGTCGATCTGACCTGGGGCAGCGGCCATCGCGGCACGGCGATCCGCATCCCCGACAAGGATGGTCCGGCCGCACGCATCGAACATCGCGTCGCCGGCGCCGACGCCAATCCCTATCTGCTGCTGGCGGCGATCCTCGGCGGCATGCTCGCCGGCCTCGACGGCGAACTCGACCCCGGCGAAGAGACGACGCCCTCGCACATACCTGCGAATACGACCCGACTGACGCATGATTTCCTCAGCGCCGTCGAGACCTTCCGCACCTCGCCCTTCATCGCCGATATCGTCGGCGCACGTTATCAGGCGCTCTACGGCGACACCAAGCGCAAGGAAGCGCTTGCGCATCTGCGCACGGTTTCTGATTTCGACTACCGCACCTATCTGCCGCGGCTCTGAAATTACGCGGCGGCCGACTTACGCGGCGGGCTCGCGACGTTCGCTGGCGTCCACCTGCGCGGCGAGACCCTGCTTGACGAGAACCTTCAATTCGCCCGGATGCAGCCGGATCGAGACATCGCGTTGGAGCGGCAGCAACTCGCCGTCCATGACGCAATTGGCTTTGGAGCGCAGTTTGGGGAAATGCAGGTGCACCTCGGCCGGGTGCATCACCATGACATCGGCATTCTCGCGGACCTTGCCGCGCAGCATGTCGATGGCGAGACGGGCGACGCCGAGAGGCTTCAGCGGATTTGCCGTATAGAAGCCGAGTTCGCCGCTTGTCAAATTATCGGCATAGAGCAGCGCATTCTCACCGAAGGGATTGTTGGAGACTGATATCGCCGACACCCTGCGGCGCTCGCGCATGCCGGCCGCCTCGAACTCGACCTCGAATTCCGGCGGATTGAACACGACGCCCAATGCCGCCTTCGTGCTTGCCCGGATCTTGCCCAGCCGGGAACGATAGCTGTAGGCGTTGCGGTAGCGCACCATGCGGGCATGCAGGCCGGCGGAAAACTGGTGGATGAAGGGCCGGCCGTTGGCGCTGGCGATATCGACATTGTCGACCTCGCCGGAGGCAAGCACATCAAGCGCCTGCCAGATATCGAGCGGCACACGCAGCGAGCGGGCAAAGAGGTTCATCGTACCGGCAGGCACGACGCCGAGCGCAATGCCGTTTTTCCAGGCGATCGATGCCGCCGCCGAAATCGTGCCGTCGCCGCCGCCGGCGACGATGCCGTCGATATCATCGCGCTTSGCCGCCCGCTCCATAGCGGGAATGATTTCCTTTCCGGAGAAGACGATGGCGTCGAAATCGTGCCCCGCTTCGCGGAAAGCCGCCTCCGCCCTCTTTTCGTAGGCCAGCATGTCGGTGGTCTTGAAGGTACCGCCATCGCGATTGAAAAAACCTACAAGCTTCATGAGGGCTCCCGTCTCTGGCGCGGAAATGCTCCTGCCTTGCCCCTGAGATGGTTGCGATATCGGCGATTTCAAGCGCAGCCATCTTTCCGGAGAAAGGACAGAAATGCAAAAATTGCAATAGACGTATGCACATAGCAGGACGCTGCACTGCAAAAAATGCACTCGACGGCGGTCGAGAGGTCACGGATAGATGGCGTATTGGAGAGCTCGTCTCCACCTCCCGCCATTTCCACCGATCGGCTCGCGGCCGCGCCTGCGCCAGGGGCCATTGCCAAGCAGAAACCGCCTCGAGGAGCTCTCGTGAGTGAGATTGCCGTCAATATTTCAGTCGATAGTCGGGACTCCATTGATAGCCAGGATGAAGAGCTGCCGTCGGCAATGACCGTTGCGCTGGTCCAGCTGGCGCTCGCCTGCGGCGGCTTCGGCATTGGCACCGGCGAATTCGCGATCATGGGGCTGCTGCCCAACGTCGCCGAAACCTTCTCGGTCACCACGCCGCAGGCCGGTTACGTCATCAGCGCCTATGCGCTCGGCGTCGTCGTCGGCGCACCTGTTATTGCCGTGCTCGCCGCGAAGATGGCGCGCCGCACGCTGCTTTTGATGCTGATGCTGATCTTTGCCGCCGGCAATATATCAAGCGCCATGGCGCCGACCTTCGAAAGCTTCACGCTGCTGCGCTTCGTCAGCGGCTTGCCGCATGGCGCTTATTTCGGCGTCGCGGCCCTTGTCGCCGCCTCGATGGTGCCGGTGCATCGGCGCGCCCGTGCCGTTGGTCGCGTCATGCTCGGACTGACCGTTGCGACACTTCTCGGCACGCCGTTGACGACATTCTTCGGCCAGTCGCTCGACTGGCAGGTGGCGTTTTTCTCGGTCGGCGTGCTCGGCCTGCTGACGGTGGCGCTGATCTGGTTCTACGTTCCGAAGGACAGGGTTTCCGAGGAGGCAGGCTTCCTGCGCGAACTCGGCGCCTTCCGTCGGCCGCAGGTGTGGCTGACGCTCGGCATCGCCGCCGTCGGTTACGGCGGCATGTTCGCGATGTTCAGCTATATCGCCTCGACGACGACTGAGGTGGCGATGCTGCCAGAAACTGCCGTTCCGATCATGCTGGTCCTCTTCGGTGTCGGCATGAATGCCGGCAATTTCATCGGCTCGTGGCTCGCCGACAAATCGCTGCTCGGCACGATCGGCGGCTCGCTGGTCTATAATATCGTCGTGCTGACCACCTTCTCGCTGACCGCCGCCAATCCCTATATGCTGGGGCTTTCCGTCTTCCTCGTCGGCTGTGGTTTTGCCGCCGGCCCGGCGCTGCAGACGCGGCTGATGGATGTCGCCGCCGATGCGCAGACACTTGCGGCCGCCTCCAACCATTCCGCCTTCAACATCGCCAATGCGATCGGCGCCTGGCTCGGCGGCCTCGTCATCGCCGGAGGTTGCGGTTTTGCGGCGACCGGTTATGTCGGCGCGGCGCTGTCCTTCCTCGGCCTGTTCGTCTTTGCAGCCTCGCTACGCCTCGAGCGCCGCGACCGGAGCGCGCAGGCCGTCTGAGGCCAGGCGCAGTTCGCGGCCTTCCGGGCTGCAGAAGACATAATCGTCACCCCAGGCGGCCAACGCCTGGATCACGGGCTTCAGCGTCATGCCGAGCGGCGTCATTGCATATTCGACTCTCGGCGGCACGACCGGATAGACAGTGCGTGATACAAGGCCGGATTCTTCCAGTTCACGCAGCTGCTTGGTCAGCATGCGCTGGGTCACGGCCGGCAGCTTACGCCGCAATTCATTGAAGCGCAGGGTTCCTTCCATCAGATGAAAGAGGATGACGCCCTTCCACTTCCCGTCGAGGTAAGTCAGCGTCGCTTCGACCGGGCAGCCGGGGAAATTCTTGACGAGCTTGGCGCGCGGCAATGACATTTTACAGTATCCTTTTGGGTACTACGTACAGAATTTGTGCATTCTTGCGTTGTCAGACCATAGTGCGCATCTAGCTTCCGTGCAACGAACACAGGAGTTTCCCATGCGCGCCGTCGCCTACAAAACGCCCCAGCCGATTTCCGCCGAAACCTCGCTGATCGATGTCGAACTGCCGATGCCGGAGGCCAAGGGCCACGATCTGCTCGTCGAGATCAAAGCCGTTGCGGTCAATCCCGTCGATGTGAAGGTGCGCGCCCATTCCGCGCCGCCCGCGGGCGAACTGAAGGTGCTCGGCTGGGATGCCGCCGGCATCGTCAAGGCTATCGGCGCTGATGTCACCCTGTTCAAGCCCGACGACGAGGTATTCTACTCCGGCGTCATCAGCCGCCCGGGCAGCAATGCCGAATTCCATCTCGTCGACGAGCGCATCGTCGGCGCCAAACCGAGGAGCCTCGATTTCGCTGCTGCGGCCGCCCTGCCGCTGACCTCGATCACGGCCTACGAAGCACTGTTCGACCGGCTGAAGGTGCAGGACGCGGTTTCGGGAGCAGGACGATCCATCCTGATCATCGGCGGCGCCGGCGGCGTCGGCTCGATCGCCATCCAGATCGCCCGGGCATTGACCGACCTGACGGTCATCGCCACGGCCTCGCGACCGGAAACGCAGGACTGGGTGAAGGAACTCGGCGCGCATCACGTCGTCGATCATTCCAAACCGATCGCGCCGCAGGTGGCAGCGCTCGGCATCGGCGCGCCGGGATTCATATTCTCGACCACCAATACCGACAGTCATATCGGCGACATCGTCGAAGCGATTGCGCCGCAAGGCCGCTTCGCGCTGATCGACGATCCGAAAACGCTCGACATCGTGCCCTTCAAGCGCAAGGCCGTCTCCGTTCATTGGGAACTGATGTTCACCCGCCCGCTCTACGGCACGCCTGACATGATCGAGCAGCACAAGCTGCTGAACAGGGTTTCCGAGCTCGTCGACGGTGGAAAGATCCGCACGACGCTTTCAGAGATCGTCGGGCCGATCAATGCGGCGAACCTCAAGACGGCGCATGCCATGGTCGAAAGCGGCAGGATGAAGGGCAAGGCGGTGCTTGCGGGATTCTGAGCTCGCAGCCAGCAGGGCCGGTGTTTTTCGGACCAGCAAGATCTACAAACTATACCCGCCTCGAATGCCGCATCGCGGGGGTGCGGCATTCTGGCGTTAAGCATTTATCCCGCTTGACTTTTTCTGCATCCGGGACCACCTAGCATTCACGTGGATGACACTCGTCGGCCACGGATTTCAACGGAGCCATCATAACGATGCCAAGCGACAGTAGCAGTCGATTGCCTTTGCCGTACGCGGCCCTCGTGCGCTGACCGACTCCTGTCGGCTCGCCCGATCGGACGCTACGGCGGATCGACGGAAAGGCGAGCCTCAAATGAATATCAATCGCTTCCCTCTTCGGGCAGGCCATGCCGCCCGTGCCTTCATCAACAACAGCCGCGGCGCAACGATCGCCGAACGCGTCGAAGCGTTGAACGTACTCAGCGTCCAGGACGCCGGGCGTGTTCTATGCGGCATGCCGCTGGACTATGCTGTCAACATCCTCGACCGGCCGGAGCTTCGTAACGCCGCGCAGATTCTTGCGCTGATCAGCGCCGAGGACGCCGCACGGCTGCTGCACGGCATGTCGAACGACCGTGTCGCCGACGTGCTGCTCGAACTCGACGGCGAGACCCGCGCCCGGCTGTTTTCCAGCCTCGACGAACCGGTGCGCATCGCGATCCAGCACCTGATGGGCTATCCGCCGCGCACGGCCGGCGGCATCATGACGACGGAGTTCGTCAGCGTGCCTGACAGCTGGACCGTCGCCCGCACACTCGACCATGTGCGCCAGGTCGAACGCTCGCGCGAGACCGTCTACGCCATCTATGTGCTGGACGAGGTCAGCCATGTGCTGCTGCATGTGGTGACGCTGCGTCGCCTCATCACCGGCGAGCCGGAGGCTTCGATCCTCTCGGTGGCGCAGAAGGGCGCGCCGGTTTCGGCCGATCCGCTGATGAAGCAGGAGGATGTCGCCCGGCTGATCCGCAAGCACGACCTGCTCGCCCTGCCCGTCACTGACGAACATGGGCAGATGCTCGGCATCGTCACTGTCGACGACGTGATCGACACGATGATATCAGACACGACGGAAGCGGCCCAGAGGTTCGGCGGCATGGAGGCGCTCGGCCAGCCCTACATGAAGATCAGCTTCGCCGGCATGATCCGCAAGCGCGCCGGCTGGCTCGCTGCGCTCTTCCTCGGCGAGATGTTGACGGCAAGCGCCATGCAGCATTTCGAAGGCGAGCTGGAAAAGGCCGTGGTGCTGACGCTGTTCATCCCGCTGATCATGAGCTCGGGCGGCAATTCCGGTTCGCAGGCGACCTCGCTGATCATCCGGGCGCTGGCACTCGGCGAGCTGAAGCTTTCGGACTGGTGGAAGGTGCTTTTGCGCGAACTGCCGACGGGAATAGTGCTCGGCGCGATCCTCGGCCTGGTCGGCTTCGTGCGCATCGTCTTCTGGCAGTCGGCCGGGCTCTACGACTACGGCCCGCACTGGCAGATGGTCGCCGTCACGGTGTTTGCCGCCTTGATCGGGATCGTCACCTTCGGTTCGATCTGCGGCTCGATGCTGCCCTTCGTGCTGCAGAAGCTCCGGCTCGATCCGGCCAGCGCCTCAGCCCCCTTCGTCGCCACGCTGGTCGATGTCACCGGGCTCGTCATCTACTTCTCGGTGGCGCTGCTCATCCTCAGCGGGACGCTGCTCTAACCCGCAAGCAAGCCCGAGGGGAATTATTTTCTCTCGGGCAGCTTCAGCGGCCCATGCGTCTTCATGCTGCGGATGGCGAAGTTCGAGCGGATGTCGCTGACATTCGGCAGGGTCAACAGCGTTTCCGTCAGAAGTCGTTCGTAGGCGGCGAGATCCTCCACCACCACTTCGGCGAGGAAATCGGCCGTGCCCGAAATCAGGAAGCAGGAGACGATCTCGGGGATGGAGAGCAGCGCCTTCTGCTGCGCCTCTGAATTTTCACGGCTGTGCTGGACGACCTTGAATTCGACGAAGACGGTGAGGCCGAGGCCGACCTCCTTGCGGTCGATATCCGCCGTGTAGCCGCGGATGATCCCGGACCGTTCGAGGTTGCGGATGCGGCGCAGGCAGGGCGACGGCGAAAGGTTCACCTTCTCGGCGATCTCGACATTGGTGGCCCGCGCATCCTCCTGCAGGCACTTCAGGATGGCGATATCGAATTTATCAAGGTTTGGCATTTTCGCGACCCATGTCGGCATCAATTGGCAGAAGATTGCGCATAACATGATTTTCGAGCCATAGATAGCAAGGACATGCCCTGACCTCTGGCGCTAGTMTTCTCTTCAACCGGACGGCTCCGGATGAAAGAAAGGACAGGACGATGACCACCATTGCTTTCACGAACGACAAGTCGCCGTCGCAGGTACTGGGTTATGCCGGCGGCACCATTACCGTGCTGATCTGGGCGACATGGTTTCTGGTCACCCGCCACAGCGCCGCAACGCCGCTCGGCTCGATCGACATCGGGCTGATCCGCTTCGGAATTCCGGCGCTGGTGCTTTCGCCTGTCTGGCTGAAGACGGGACTGCTGCCGAAGGGCCTGCCGCTTCACCTGCTGGCGATCATGGTGTCCGGTTCCGGCGCCGTCTTCTTCCTGCTGACCACGCTGGCAATCCACTCGACGCCGGCCGCCTCCTCAGGGATTTTGCTCGGCGGCTCCATGCCGCTTGCCGCGGCGCTGATCGGCATTGCGCTGTTTCGCGAAAGGCCTGACGGCACGCGCATCGCGGGGCTCGTCGCGATCGTCGCCGGCGTGCTGATCCTGCTCACGCGCAGCCTTGCCGACGCCTCGCTGCCATGGACAAGCTTTGTCCTGCTGCCTGCCGGTGCCGTTCTCTGGGCAAGCTATACGCATGCCTTCCGCCGCTCCGGTCTGACCGCCGTGCAGGCGAGCGCCCTGATCGCCGTCTGGTCCTTCCTGATCATGGGCGCGCTCGCCCTCATCTTCGGCATATCGCTGCCACAGGTACCTCTTCAGGAGATCGGCCTGCAGGTGCTGAGCCAGGGCGTTCTTTCCGGCCTCGTCGCCATGGTGGCCTACGGCACCGCCGTCAGAACACTCGGCGGAACACAGGCTGCCGCCTTCACGGCGCTGACGCCGGTTCTGGCGACGCTTGGCGGCGGCTTGCTGCTTGGCGAAGCGATCGGCATGACGGAAATCAGCGCCGCCGTGATCACCGGCATCGGCGTGGCGCTTTCGACGGGTATTGCGGCACCACGCCGCTGAAATCCAACACCAACAGCAGATGAAAGCCGCCTGCAGCCATCGCTGCAGACGGCTTTTTCAATGGAGACGGCGTCCTTACCGAGCTTCGAACGGCCACGTCAGGCCTGGATGACGACGACCCTGGCGCCGACCTCGACGCGACTATAGAGGTCGATCACGTCGTGGTTCATCATGCGGATACAGCCGCTCGACATGGCCAGACCAATCGATTGCGGCTGGTTGGTGCCATGAATGCGGAAATGCGTGTCGTCACCACCGCGATAGAGATACATCGCCCGCGCACCCAGCGGGTTGTTCGGGCCGCCTGGCATGCCGCCGGCAAGCTTGCGATRGCGCTCTTCGCGGCGCTGCATGTTTTCGGTCGGCGTCCAGCTCGGCCACTCGGCCTTGCGGCCGATATAAGCATTGCCGGCAAAGGCCAGCCCCTCGCGACCGACACCGACCCCGTAGCGCATCGCCCTGCCGCCACCGAGGACGTAATAGGCGCGGCGGGCGGGCGTGTCGACGACCACGGTGCCGGCTGGATGCGTGGTTTCGTAGGCCACTTCCTGACGGCGGAGCTCCGGCTTGATCTTGTCGATCGGCACCTGCCTCAACGGGAACTTTTCATCCGGAAGTGCGGCGTAATTCGTCTGGCTGTTCAGGCCGGTCGAAGAGCAGCCGGCCACGAAAAGCGGTAGAGCGATCAGGAAGCCCCGGCGCGAGATCGTCATGAATGTGTCCTTAGTGCGTCAACACGATGTCGCAAGCTAAGGAAATTATGGTTAACGAACGGCTAACAGCCTCCAGCAGGAGGCGATCACGAAGTCGTCAGCGCGTGGAAATTGTCGGCCGCGACGATAAATCCGCCTCACATATTCGGGTAGACCGGCCCCTCGCCGCCCTGCGGCGGCACCCAGTTGATGTTCTGGTTGGGATCCTTGATGTCGCAGGTCTTGCAGTGCACGCAGTTCTGGGCGTTGATGACGAAGACGTCCTTGCCGTCCTTCTCAACCCATTCATAGACGCCGGCCGGACAGTAGCGCGTCGACGGGCCGGCATAGATGTCGTGTTCCGAACTCTTCTGCAGCGCCATGTCCTTGACCTGCAGATGCACCGGCTGGTCTTCCTCGTGATTGGTGTTCGACAGGAACACCGAGGACAGGCGATCGAAGGTCAAGACGCCATCGGGTTTCGGATAGGCGATCGGCTTGTGCTGCGAGGCCGGCTCCAGGCTCTGGGCATCGGTCTTGCCGTGCTTCAGCGTGCCGAAGAAGGAGAAACCGAGGAGCTGGTTCGTCCACATGTCGAGCCCGCCGAGCGCCACGCCGAGCGCGGTGCCGAACTTCGACCACAGCGGCTTGACGTTGCGCACACGCTTCAGGTCGCGGCCGATGTCGCCCTTGCGCCATTCATTCTCGATCTCGATCACGTCGTCATGGCTGCGGCCGGCGGTAATCGCCTCGGCGATCTTCTCGGCCGCCAGCATGCCCGACAGCACCGCATTGTGGCTGCCCTTGATGCGCGGCACGTTGACCAGACCGGCCGAACAGCCGATCAGCGCCCCGCCAGGGAAGGAGAGCTTCGGCACCGACTGGTATCCGCCCTCGGTGATGGCACGCGCCCCATAGGACAGCCGCTTGCCGCCCTCGAAGGTGGTGCGGATCGCCGGATGGGTCTTGAAGCGCTGGAATTCCTCGAAGGGATAGAGATAGGGGTTCTTGTAATTGAGRTGGACGACGAAGCCGACGGCCACCAGATTGTCTTCCAGGTGATAGAGGAAGGAGCCGCCGCCGGTCTTCATGCCGAGCGGCCAGCCGAAGGAGTGCTGCACCAGGCCCGGCCGATGGTTCTCGGGCTTGACCTGCCAAAGCTCCTTGATGCCGATGCCGAATTTCTGCGGTTCACGGTCCTTGGAAAGATCGAACTTGGCAATCAACTGCTTGGCGAGCGAGCCGCGCACGCCCTCGCCGATCAGCACATACTTGCCGAGCAGTTCCATGCCGCGGGTATAGTTCGGGCCGGGCTCGCCGTTCTTCTCGATGCCCATGTCGCCGGTGGCGACACCGATCACCGCGCCCTCGTCGTTGTAGAGCACTTCGGTTGCAGCAAAACCCGGATAGATCTCGACGCCGAGTTCTTCGGCCTTGGTCGCCAGCCAGCGACAGACGAGCCCAAGCGAGACGATGTAGTTGCCGTGATTATTCATCAGGGGCGGCATCAGCACGTTCGGCAGGCGAACAGAGCCAGCCGGACCGAGCAGCAGGAAGTGATCGGCGGTGACCTTGGTCTTGAACGGGTGATCGGCCTCGTCGCGCCAGCCGGGCAGCAGCCGATCGATGCCGATCGGATCGACGACGGCGCCAGAGAGGATATGCGCGCCGACTTCCGCGCCCTTCTCCAGCACGACAACCGACAGTTCCGGATTGACCTGCTTCAACCGGATCGCCGCCGCAAGACCGGCAGGACCGGCGCCGACGATCACAACGTCGAATTCCATGCTCTCGCGTTCTGGCAGCTCAGTCGTCTCGGTCATTCACTCGTCTCCGCTTGGCGGCACGCGGCCGTCATCCCGTCATGGCACTTTCTTGTCAAAACGAGAAAGCATTGTCGAGCCGGGATACGACAGCCAATCTTCCAATTCGCACAATGATGACGTCTCGCGAGACAGAATTACATAACCCTTACGTCAACGTCAATTATCAAACGCTGCCGAAACCGGTTACTTGCCCTTTCCTTTTCCGCCGCTTGCGCCTTATACATCGCTCGAAGCTATCGGAGGACAATCATGGATCTCGGCATCAAGGGCAAACGGGCACTCGTCCTCGCCTCCTCGCGCGGCCTCGGCCTCGGCATCGCCGTGGCGCTGGCGCGGGAGGGCGCAAACGTGCTGCTCTGCGGGCGCAGCGGCGAACAGCTGGAGGCCAATTGCAAGGCGATCAATGGTGAAGGCAACGGCCGGGCCGACTGGATCTGGGCCGATCTCGGGGACGAACGCTTCGTCGAGATGACGACGACGGCGGTGAAGGAGAGGTTCGGCGGGCTCGATATCCTCGTCAACAATACCGGCGGACCAACGCCCGGCACGACTGAGGACATGACGGGCGAAAAGCTCGAAAGCTATTTCCTCTCCATGGTCGCGCGGGTGATCACGCTCACCAATGCGCTGCTGCCCGGCATGAAGGCGCAGGGCTGGGGCCGCATCCTCACGGTTGCCTCATCCGGCGTGATCGAACCAATCGCCAACCTGGCGCTGTCGAATACGCTGCGCCCGGCCCTTGCCGGCTGGAGCAAGACGCTTGCCTCCGAAGTGGCGGGCTTCGGCGTCACCACCAACCTGCTCTTGCCCGGCAGCATCCTGACGGCGCGGCTCGACGATCTCGACGGAGCTGCGGCAAAGCGGACCGGCAAGAGCCTCGAGGAGATCCGTACCGACAAGCAGGCGCGCATTCCGGTCGGCCGCTACGGCAAGGTCGAGGAATTTGCCGCAACGGCTGCCTTCCTGTGCAGCCAGCCGGCAAGCTATATCACCGGCTCGCTCATCCGCTGCGACGGCGGCGCGGCGCGGTCCGTCTGACCATTCCCTCTCAGCCGACGTGGGCCGTCGTCGCCCATGTCGCCACACTTCGGATCATCTGTTCGACGTTCGCCGGATCGTCCGCAAGTTCGGCGAGCTCGGACAGACGATGGAATCCGGTCATGATCGCAATGCGCCACCGGTCGAGCCTGCGTCCAGTCAGCATTTCATATGCGGATACGATGCGGGCGGTCAGATCGGGCGAGATGAAATTCGAGTAGATGAATTCCTGGTGCAGCGGGCCAAAGCCTGAATCGGCGAAATCATAAATGCCGTTCAGCCTCCTTTGCGCATGATCGAAGGCCATGTTCCAACCATGACCGTCGAAGAAGCCGTAGATGTTGCCGTAAGGGTCGGGCGGCAAGGCTTCGAAATCCGAAATAATGGCCTGCGCAAAGCTCTTGATCTCAGGCGGCAGCAGCGGCAAAGCCTTTATTCGCACCGTCTCGGGCGATTGCCATGGCTGGATCGTTCCTGCACCGGCCGACCGTATGCGATCGACATCGAGCACATGCAACTCGGCGTAAAAACGCGCGAGATCTTCCGCGAGGCGCTGACGATCGCGTTCGCCAAGCGCATCGTAATCTTCGGCAATGAGATGTTCGCCCTCGAGCTTGGCATGGCTGGAGAAGATCGGCGGCCCGTCGTGAATGCGCATGTCGGGAACCGCCATCGACAGCGACGGTCGAACAATGTCGAGCAAGGCGGCTTCTTTCACAAGCGCTCTTTCCGCGCCGAGATTGCGGGGAAATTTGAAGATCAGCGTGTCATCGACGTCGACGGCAAGCGAATCCCAGCCCCTCGCCGCCAGCTTGAAGACGGAGGCCGTCAGTTCAGGAAACACGCCTGTTATGAGAGAGCGAAATTCGCTGGTGTCCAACTCGGTCATGACGACCTGCCTTCTTGGTTTTTCCGTGTTCTTCGCGGGGCCCAAATGACCGCGCACGGATCGACATCCTCTTGTCGCGAGCCGCCTGCCCCTCCGCCGTCAAACGGCATCGGGTTACACTGGGACTATATTAGTATAGTTTGAATATTACGGAATATTCATTACAAAAATTTAAGCCGTTATAACCACTTAGTGATCGCACCCCGGGAATTATGTCTTTTTTGCGCCGCAATATCAGTCGCTCAATCGGGGCATAATATTCGCAACCTTGCTCCCCGCAACCTTGCCCAAAGACCGGTCTCGCCCATGAAGAAATTTTGGATCACCGTCAGCGTTATCGCAGTTGCCGCCGTCGGCGTCTGGCAATTCGGGAATCTGGTCCCTTATGCCTCCCGCATTCCCTACCTCTCGCAGTTCATCAAGCAGCCGGAAGCCGGCAATGGCGGCGGGCAGCAGGCGCAGGCCGATCAAGGCCAGGCCAATCAGGCGCAGGATGGTGGGCAGCATCAGGGCGGCGGGCGCAGACGCGGCGGCGGCCCAACCGTCGTCAAGACTGTTGCAGCCGTGAAAACGACGCTGCCGATGGATGTGACGGCGACCGGCTGGGCCGATGCCGATGACAACACGACCATTGCCGCGCAGGAACAGGGTCTGATCGTCAGCATCGATGCCGAGGATGGGGCGACGGTCAAAGCCGGCGACCTGATCGCCAAGCTGGACGACCGTACGGCCAAGGCGACCGTCGACAAGGACAACGCGATGATCGTGCGCGACACGGCAACGCTTTCGGAGGCCGAAACCGCACTGACCCGCGCGCAGGACCTCTTCGACCAGAAGGCCGGCACCCAGCAGACCCTCGACCAGGCGGTCGCCGCTCGCGATACCGCTGCAGCCACTGTTGACGCCGACAAGGCGTCGCTGGCCTCCGATCAGATCTTGCTCGAGCACACCGACATCCGCGCTCCCTTCGACGGCCGGCTCGGCGACATTGTTGTCAGCAAGGGTGCCTTCCTCAATGCCGGCTCTGCAATCGTCACCATCGCGAAATACGATCCGATCTATGTCAAATTTCACCTGCAGGAACGCTACCTGCGGGAGCTGAAGAGCGCTCTGGCAAGCGGTCCGGTCGAAGTCAGCACCGCTCCCAGTTCCACCAAGGGGCAGGTCAGGAAGGGCGAAATCAGCTTCTACGACAACACGGTCGACACCGCCTCGGGCACGATCCTTGCCAAGGCGAAATTCGAGAATGCCTCCGGTGCGCTCTGGCCCGGCCAGTCGGTCAACATCGTCGTGCATTTCAACAATGACGAACAGCAGGTGGTGGTGCCGACGGTTGCCGTCAGTCCCGGCCCGGAGGGTTTCTTCGCCTTCGTCGCCAAAGACGGCAAATCGCATCTGACGGCCGTCACCATTGCCCGCGCAAATGGCGGCTTCACCGCCATAGAATCGGGTCTTCAGGCAGGCGATCACGTCGTCGTCGAGGGCCAGGGCCAGCTCAGCGACCAGCAGGCGATCAACGAGCAGTTCGACGAAAAGGCGCTTGATGTCGCCTCCGCCGAAGAGCCTCGGCAACAGTAGCCGTCCGAGACGATCGCGGTGGGAGCTCAGCAATGATCCCCAATTTCTGTATCCAGCGCCCCGTCGCGACGACGCTGCTTGCCATCGGCGTCATTCTCGCCGGTCTTGCCGGTTATCAACTCGTACCGGTCGCGGCGTTGCCGCAGGTCGATTTTCCCACCATCAACGTTTCGGCGCAGTTAAGCGGCGCCTCGCCGCAGACGATGGCGACCTCGGTTTCGACACCGCTGATCAAGCAGTTCGAGACCATTCCCGGGATCACCGAAATCAGCGCCTCCAGCTCGCTCGGCAGCACCAGCATCGTGCTGCAGTTTGACCTCAGCCGCAATATCGATGCGGCCGCAGCCGACGTGCAGGCCGCGATTTCGCATGCCACCCGGCAACTGCCCGACAATCTGACGACGCCGCCGAGTTATCGCAAGACGAACCCCGCCGATGCGCCTGTCATGCTGCTCTCGGTGCAGAGCAACACCATGCCGCGCAGCAAGCTTGACGATATCGCCGAGAACATCATCTCGCCGTCGCTTTCGACGCTTCCCGGCGTTGCCCAGGTCAGCGTCTACGGTGCGCAGACCTATGCCGTACGGGTCGAGGTCGATCCCAACAAGCTTTTGACCCGCGGCATCGGCATCGACACCGTCAACAAGGCGCTTGCTGCCGCCAACAGCCAGCAGCCTGTGGGAACGCTGCAGAACAATTCGCAGAGCATGACCATCACGGCGAACACGCAGCGCACCAGCGCCGAGCAATTCCGTTCGCTCGTCATTGCCAATCCGAACGGCGCGCCGATCCACCTTGGCGATATTGCCGACGTACAGGACAGCGTCGAGAACCAGTATACTGGCAGCTGGTATGACGGCCAGCGCGGCATCATCCTCGCCATCCAGCGCCAGCCAGATGCCAACACGGTCGATGTCGTCGATGCGATCAACGCCAAGCTGCCGCAGCTTCACGCTGAAATCCCGCCCTCGGTCAACACGGTCGTCATGAACGACGCCGCAAAGCCGATTCGCGATGCCATCTCCGATGTGAAGTTCACGCTGCTCCTGACGATCGGCCTCGTCGTTCTCGTCATCTACCTCTTTACCGGCCATGCCACAGCAACGATCATTCCCGGGCTTGCCGTTCCGCTGTCGCTGATCTCGACCTTCGGGATGATGTATGTGCTGGGCTACAGTATCGACAACATCTCGCTGCTCGGGCTGACGCTCGCGGTGGGGCTCGTGGTGGATGACGCCATCGTCATGCTCGAGAACATCCTGCGCCATGTCGAAGAAGGCATGCCGGTGCGGGAAGCGGCGATCAAAGGTGCGGGCGAAGTCAGCTACACCATCATTTCCATGTCGGTCTCGCTGATCGCGGTCTTCATCCCGATCCTGCTGATGGGCGGCGTTGTCGGCCGTGTGTTCAACGAATTCGGCATGGTGGTTGCCATCGCCATCATCTCCTCGGCAATCGTCTCGCTGACCGTCACGCCGATGCTCGCCTCACGTCTGTCCAACCACCAGAGCCGCCCGCCGCTCATCATCCGCATCTTCGATGCCGGCTTCGAGCGGACGCTGCGCGGCTATGACAGGGCGGTCGGCTGGTGCCTTCAGCATCGCGTCATAATCCTCGGCGTTTTTCTCGGCTCGGTGGCGCTGACGATCTATTTCTTCATGGCGCTGCCGACAAGCTTCTTCCCACAGGAGGATATCGGCCGCCTGACAATCAGCACGCAAGCCCGGCAGGACATTTCCTATTCCGCGATGTCGGCGCTGCAGCAGCAGGCGGCAGCCGTCGTGAAAGCGAACCCGGCAGTCAACCATGTGATGTCGACAATCGGCGGCAACCCCAACAAGCCGCAGAACAACGGCTCGATGTTCGTCGAACTCAAGGACAAGAAACAGCGTGCGCCGCTTGACCAGACGCTGCGCGAGCTGCGCATGGCGATCAACAAGATCCCAGGCTTACAAGCCTTCGTGACACCGAACCAAAGCCTGCGCTTCGGCGGCCGCCAGACCGCCAGCCAATATCAGCTGGTCGTGCAGGCGCTGAACGTCGACCAGACCAACCTCTGGTCCGGCAAGATCCAGGCAGCGATGCGCAAGGATCGGCTGTTCACCGACGTGACGTCGGACGCCCAGAACAACGCCCTGCAGGCCAATATCGTCATCGATACCGAGCGGGCAGCCGCCTACGGGATCGACAACGACACGCTGCGCACGACGCTACAGGAATCCTTCAGCGGATATTCCGCTGCGGAAATCCAGTCGACTGGCGACAGCTACGACGTTATCGTCGAATACGACACGAGCAAGCCCTGGGATGACCAGAAGCTCTCGGAAATCCGTGTCGCATCGGCCAATGGCAGCCTGGTGCCGCTTTCGAACTTCGCGCATGTCGAGCGCACTGTCGGCCCTGTGACCATCAACCAGACGGGCCAGCTCGTCTCGACCACCGTTTCCTTCAACCTGCCGGAGGGCGTATCGCTCAGCGACGCGACGGCCAGGATCGATCAGATCAAGACGGAACTCAGCATGCCGGCCGACGTCTTCACGTCCTATGGCGGTACGGCTGAGATTTTCGAGCAGTCGCAGGGCAATACGCCTTATCTGATCCTGGCGGCGGTGCTGACCATCTATGTCGTGCTCGGCGTGCTCTATGAAAGCTTCATCCATCCGCTCACCATTCTCTCCGGTTTGCCTGCGGCGGCATTCGGTGCGCTGCTGGCGCTTGATATCATGGGTTTCGACCTGTCGATCATCGCCCTTATCGGCCTGCTGATGCTGATCGGCATCGTCAAGAAGAACGCGATCATGATGATCGACGTGGCGGTGGAGACTATGCGAACGACAGGCGAGAAGGCGACGGCGGCGATCCACGAAGCCTGCGTGCGACGCTTCCGGCCAATCATGATGACGACCTTCTGCGCCCTGCTCGGCGCCCTGCCGATCGCGCTCGGCACCGGCGCAAGCTCGGAACTGCGCCAGCCGCTCGGCATCGCCGTCGTTGGCGGCCTGATCGTTTCGCAGATGCTGACCCTCTTCATCACCCCCGTCATCTTCGTCGAGATGGACCGCTTCGGCAATTTCCTCGGCCGCCTGATCGGCCACAAGAAGGCCGAGGAGCCGGAGTTGGAAGAGGCAAGAGCAATGGCCGCCGAGTGACGGCGGCCAACGAGCCTCGGCAGTGCTGACTTGCCTTGCGACGACCTTCTTCTCCTGCCAGGGAGAAGAAGGGAAAGCAGCGTAGCTACGAGACATATAAGCTCTTCAATCCCCTTGAATGTGTCGCGCCCCTGTGGCATCACCCGCCCTCCTGAATCCGGGCGTCTCACGCCCTTTTGCGGAGCGATGCTCCGTCTCCAACAACAATCGGCATGAAGAGGTGCGGGCATGGCTCAGGCGCTGGGTTTCGACTTCGGCACGACGAATACGGTTCTCGCCATGGCGGATGGCGGGGCGACGCGCTCGATGGCGTTCACGAGCACGGAGGGTACGGCAGACAGCATGCGCACGGCGCTTTCCTTCATGAAGGATGCCCAGCTCGGCGCGTCAGCACTGAAGGTGGAGGCGGGCCATGCGGCGATCCGCCAATTCATCGACAATCCCGGCGAATGTCGCTTTCTGCAGTCGATCAAGACCTTTGCGGCGAGCGCGCTGTTCCAGGGCACGCTGATCTTTGCCAAGCGGCATAATTTCGAGGATCTGATGGAGGTCTTCGTGCGGCGCCTGCGCAACTACGCCGGCGACAACTGGCCTTCAGACGTCAGCCGCATCGTCACCGGCCGGCCGGTGCATTTTGCCGGCGCCAGCCCCGATCCGGCGCTAGCGACCGAACGCTACAATGAGGCGCTGTCGCGCTTCGGTTTTCCCGAGATCCACTATGTCTATGAGCCGGTCGCCGCGGCCTTCTACTTCGCGCAGAACCTGAAGCGGGATGCCACCGTGCTGGTAGCGGATTTCGGCGGCGGCACGACCGACTATTCGTTGATCCGCTTCGAAACCGTCGCCGGCAAGCTGACGGCAACGCCGATCGGCCATTCCGGCGTCGGCGTCGCCGGCGACCATTTCGACTACAGGATGATCGACAACATCGTCGCGCCGCTGATCGGCAAGGGTAGCCATTTCAAAAGCTTCGACAAGATTCTCGAAGTGCCGTCCAACTACTATTCCAGCTTCGGCCGCTGGAACCAGCTGTCGATCTTCAAGACGACGCGCGAATTCGAGGATCTGAAGAAGCTGGTGCGCACCAGCCTGGAGCCGGAAAAGCTCGAGATCTTCATCGACCTCATCGACCATGACGAGGGCTACCCGCTTTATCAGGCGGTGTCGGCGACGAAGATGGCGCTGTCGGCCTCGGAGGAAGCGCCTTTCGATTTCGCGCCGCTTGGTCGCGGTGGACATCGCAGCATCAAGCGGAGCGACTTCGAAGGCTGGATCGCCGAGGACCTTGCCCGCATCGAAGGCGCGCTCGACGACGTGCTCGACAAGACCGAGACGAAGCCTGCGGAGATCGACAAGGTGTTCTTGACCGGCGGCACCTCCTTCGTGCCGGCAGTGCGCCGCATCTTCACGGAACGCTTCGAGCGCGACCGGATCGAAAGCGGCGGCGAACTGTTGTCGATCGCCCATGGCCTGGCGCTGATCGGCGAACGCGACGACATCGCGCAATGGACTGTGCAATAGCGCCGACAAGGGCGGGCAATCTGCCGCCCGCCCTTTCAATGCCCCTGTCACTCCGCTAGACTTGCCGCATGATCTCCGCCAACGACCTTTCCCCCGCCGAGCTTGCAGCGCTTCTGCATTTCCATGCGGATGCCGGCGTGGAATGGCTGCTGGAGGAAGAGGCGATCGACCGCTTCGCCGAGTTCGAGGCGATGAAGGCCGCGCGCCGCCCGGCGGCGGCGCAGGCGCAGCAGCAACATCCTGCCGCTGGGGAACGCCCTGCCCCAGGTCAGGCACCGCCGCGTCCGAATGCAGCGACGCGCCCAGCGCCTGCCGAACGCGCAGCGTCCGGTCCGCAGCCGGCAATCCCGGACGGCGAGGCGGTGCAGCAGGCGCGCTTCGTCGCCGAAACCGCGCGATCGCTTGTCGAACTCAAGACCGCGATCGAAGCCTTCAACAGCTGCAACCTCAAGCACAGCGCCCGCTCGACCATCTTTGCCAGCGGCGATGCCGAAAGCGGGATCATGGTGATCGGCTCGGCGCCGAGCGCCGAAGACGATCGCGAGGGCATGCCCTTCTCGGGGAAATCCGGCCAGCTGTTCGACAAGATGCTGACGGCGATCGGGCTGAACCGCTCAGCCATTCTGCTGACGCAGGTCATCCCCTGGCGCCCGCCTGGCAATCGTGCGCCCTCGGCGGCGGAAATGGACATCTGCCGACCCTTCATCGAGCGGCAGATCGCACTTGCCGAACCGAAGGCGATCCTGCTTCTCGGCAATTTTTCGGCGCGTTTCTTCTTCGGCGAAAACGATACGATTCACGGCCTGCGTGGCCGCTGGAAGGAGATTGCCGTTGCGGACTGTGTCATTCCTGCCATAGCCAGCCTGCATCCGCAGGATCTGTTAACCGCACCTGTAAACAAGCGGCTGGCCTGGAACGACCTGCTGGCCTTTCAAGCGAAGCTTAAGTCCCTCTCTTTGCTTAGAAATTAGCCAAAGTTGAATAATTTGTGAATCAATCCATGCGTTTTTCGCATGGCTGCATCCCGCCGTGATGCATTGCGGAATCTATGCTGCATCGCAATATCAGCTGTGTCTTGGGAGGAATCACAGGAACCAAGGCCATGAACAAGCGTTTTCGTCCTATCCATAGCGGGTTTGAAACCCTTCGCCTTGCCGGCGACCAGGTTCGTTCCACTCAAGGCTACAGCCGTTTCGGCTTTGCCACGAACGAACAGATGATTGCCCGCGGCACCGGCATCAACAGCCGCACGGCGCGCCCGAACGCCATTTTTTCGGACTTCCAGCAATATTGAGCGGCAGGCGCTTCGCCTGCTCTTCCGCGTCAAGAGTACCCAACATGTCGACGATCCTGATATCGCTTCTGCGCAACATCGAAACCTTCGAGCATATCCGCGTTGCCGTCTGCGCCGCGCGGGAATATGAGCGCGAACTTTCAGTCAAGCCGGCCGATGCCAGCACGCGCATTGGCGCAGGTACAGCGGCGATCGTTCTCTAGAACATTTCCGAGTCATGGAAATGTTCTATCTCTTTGTTTTCGCGCATTCCGGAGGCAAAACCGCTGCGCACTTTTGCTGGAAGTGCTCTGGTCAGATGGCCATTTCTTCGATCTGGGCCTTTGCCCATTCGAAGGCCTCGTCGACATAGGCGAACTTGACCGCCTGCCAGGCGCAATATTCCTCGACGAAATCCCGCGATATCCAAAGATGCGTCTTGCGCGGCTCGTCATACCAGCCGACGCAGCCGCGTTGCGCCGCCTTTGCCAACAGCCGCTGCAGATGGGTGCGCGACATCATGAAATCGGCGGCGAGCGCACGGGTTTCGACGCGGCCGACGGACAATCTCCGCGGCTCGCTGCTTTCCATATCCATCCGAGCGATGAAATTGTCGACGACGAGGCCGCCGGCTTCCGTCCAGAGAAACAGCGCCACCTGTTCCGGCGGTTCGCGCCAGGCGACATCTTCGAGGCAATGGCGGGCAATGCGCGGCTGAATGAGCCGCATCAGTGATGGATTTGCCTGGAAAAAGGCCGCCCTTTGACCGCCGTCGAGCAGGTCGAGCGCACCGAGATTGGAGAAAAGCCAGGCAAACATACCCTGATGGCTGACATCGGCCGGTTCAAAATGGCGGGGCCGCCGCCGCTCGTCGCCGGGCGTGTGGGTTATGAAGCGGTAGGTATAGAGTTCCTCGATAAAGGCGAGCACGGTGTTGCGGCTCGCCACCTTGTGCGCGGTGATGCGCCCCGTCAACCGCACGGCGGTGAAACCCGACGTCGGGTCGCGCGGATCATATTCCAGGTGGAGAGCATAGGCAGTCTGGGTCAGAAGCCAGCGTTGATGAGAAGCGAGCAATCGCGCCAGCCGCGGACCGGCATCGAACATGCCGCGCATCTGCCCAGCCAAAAAGCGAATGCTCATCAGAAAGGAAGAGTTCCCCACCAATTGCTCCGCTGTGAATGCCATTATGCTTTTCTCCACCTCCGCTCGCCGGCCAGCGTTCGGAGCAACGACACCGAGAGCTCCTCCGGCATCAGCGGCCATTCAGACATGCACAGCTTGGAATAAATGATACTCTCTCATCTTCAACAACCATATTCCACAGGCCGACGGTATCCCAAGAATTCACCACTCTTTTCACTCGTTGAGAGCAAGTTTCAAGCCACCGCAATCTTCGCGTTAAAACCGATATTGCGCGCTGGCGGGCGTCAGGCTTGCGGCGTCGTGGCCTTGCGCGCCTCCCTCTGTTCGATGCCCAGCTGATGCTCGCGATAGATGATGAAGATGCCGGCGGCGACGACGATGGCGGTGCCGATCAGCATGGTCACGCTCGGCACGTCGCCGAAGACGAAGTAGGCAACGATGCCACCGAGCAGGATCGAGGTATATTCGAACGGCGCGATGGTGGAGACATCGGCATGGCGGTAACTTTCCGTCAGCAGGATCTGCGCGACGCCGCCGCAAAATCCGGCGGCGATCAGATAGAGCGCTGTCGGCCATGGCAGGACGAGCCAGCCGAAGGGAAGAGAAGCCAGCGAAAAGACCGAGGCGGTGATCGAGAAATACAGCACGATTGTCGCCGTCTTCTCCTCTTCGACGAGGCGGCGCACCTGGATCATCGCCATGCCGCCGAGAACGGCCGAGAACAGCACGCAGAGCGCGCCGACGGCCTGTTCGGCTTCCATGCCGCCGTCGCGAAACAGCGTGAGTTTCGGCCAGGAAACGATGGCGACGCCGACGATGCCGACGAGGACGGCGCTCCAGCGATAGATGCGCACGGTCTCGCCGAGGAAAACGGCAGCGAAGATGACGGCGACGAGCGGCAACGCATAGCCAAGCGCGATCGCCTCCGGCAGCGGCAGATGCAGGAGGCCGTAGAAACCGAAAGCCATCGACAAGATGCCGATCGTGCCGCGCTTGAGGTGACCGATTGGATTGGCGGTGTAGAAGGCGGCGCGCAGCTGCCTGTTATAGGCCAGATAGGCCATGATCGGGAAAAGCGCGAAGAAGGACCGGCAGAAGGTGACCTGACCCGGCGGAATGTCCGAGCCGGCCAGCTTGATGAAGGTCTGCATGGCCAGGAAGACCACGACCGACGAGACTTTCAGCGCAATGCCTCTCATCGGGTTTCTGAGAACCGAGTGCATGATCCTGGCTCTTGATACTGACTTAACCGGAACGGGGGGACGCGTTCGACTCGGGAACGCAACGGGTGACGTCTTTCATCGTAGCGAAAGAAAAAACCGATTGGCGAAAAAATCGCGAGCAAATCGGGAGAATCGCAAATCGCCTTTCAGCCGCAGGCTCAATCGTGCCGTATGTGCGCCACAGCTCCGAAATCACCCTCTTTTCAGCCATTCTCCCTAAAATGTTCACCTCTGGCTGCTCGACGTTAACCAATTGAAAACCATAGGCAAGCATCGTTTTTTATCGCTGATCTCGAAATTTTCTTCACCACACAAACAATTGCCCGCTCCTTCCAGGATCATATTTGATGAAGCCGCTTAGCGCCGAAACCATTGCCCAGTCGCAGAATGCGACACCGCGGTCCATGCGCGTCGTCACCGACGGCATCAGCACTGACCTCGAGCGCTTCAGCGCCGACAACACCCATATCGTCAAGCAGATCAAGCTGCTGGCGATCAATGCGCTGATCGAGGCGGCCAGAGCCGGCGAGACCGGAAAGGGCTTTGCCGTCGTTGCCAACGAAGTGCAGCGACTGGCGCAGATCGCAACCGACATTACCGGCAGGTTCGAGAGCAACGTGCTCGGCCGCATCGGCCTCAGCCGCGCCATGGCCGATTCGCTGGTCGAAGAGATGGAGGGCGTTCGCCTCACCGATCTGGCGCAGACGCTGGTGCAGCTCATCGTCCGCAATCTCTTCGAGCGCACGGCCGATGTGCGCTGGTGGGCGACGGACCCGTCACTCTGGCAGGCGCTGCAGAACCCGAGCCGGGAAACCGCCGCCTTTGCAGCGGAGCGTCTCGGCGCCATCAACCGCTTCTACACCGTCTATCTCGATCTCGTCATGACCGATCTGTCGGGCAAAGTGGTCGCATCCGCCAATCCCAAGTTCCAGCGCAAGATCGTAGGCACGAGCCTTGCCGGCGATCCGTGGTTCCGCGCAGCGTCGGCCTGCTCCTCCGGCGACGCTTATATCGTCGACGACGTCAAAGGGAGCCCGCTGCACGATAACAGGCATGCGCTCGTTTATGCCACAGGCATCCGCGAAGAGGGCAAGCTCGACGGGCGGCTGGTCGGCACGCTCGGCGTCTATTTCGACTGGCAGAACCAAGGCCAGGCGATCGTCGAGAAAGAGGCGAACCTGCCGCCGCAGCTGGCGGAAAGAACGACGGTCATGCTGCTCGACGGCAAGAGCCGGGTCATCGCCACCACCAATCCCGCCTTGCTCTTTTCCCATTTCGCGCTCGCCAATCCGTCCGGCCAGGCGAAAGGCAGCTACTACGACAATAACGGCTCGATCGTCGCCTTTGCGCGCACTCTTGGCTACGAGGATTACGACGGGCTCGGCTGGTACGGCGTCGTCGTGCAGCAGACCGAAAACGACGCGACGATCAAGGCTGCACTCAATCTGAAGTAGAGGACTTCCCCCGTCAGCTGCGTTCATCCGTATCCAATAAGATATTTTGCCCGCGAACTTGGTGTTCGCGGGCAATTTGCTTTAAGTTTAGTTCAGACTTTAATGTAATCATGCCCGGCAAAATTTATGGCAGAGTGCGCCCGCCTCTGTATTCCGCGGTTGTCAAATAACGGTCTTCAGGAAACACCATGCGAACAGATACCGGCCAGGTCATTCATCTGGCAGATTACCGTCCCACCGACTTCGTGCTGGAACGCGTGGACCTCACTTTTGAACTCGACCCGACGGAGACAAAGGTCGAGGCGCGCCTGATCTTTCATCGTCGCCCGGGCGCCGATCCGGCGGCGCCGATCGTTCTCGACGGCGACGAACTGACGCTGTCGGGGTTGCTGTTAGACCAGGTGGAGCTGGACCCTTCACGCTATGACGCAACCCCGGAAAGCCTGACGGTGCGCAACCTGCCGGAGAGCGCGCCCTTCGAGCTGACAATCACCACCGTCATCAACCCCGAGGCCAATACCAAGCTGATGGGCCTTTACCGCACCGGCGGCATCTACTGCACGCAGTGCGAGGCGGAGGGCTTCCGCCGCATCACCTATTTCCCGGACCGGCCCGACGTGCTTGCGCCCTTCACGGTCAACATCATCGCCGACAAGGACGCCAACCCGCTGCTTTTGTCGAACGGCAACTTCCTCGGCGGCGCCGGCTACGGCCCGGGCAAACATTTTGCAGCCTGGTTCGACCCACATCCGAAGCCGAGCTACCTGTTCGCGCTCGTCGCCGGCGATCTCGGCGTCATCGAAGACACGTTCACGACCATGTCCGGCCGCGAGGTGGTGTTGAAAATCTATGTCGAGCACGGCAAGGAACCGCGCGCAGCCTATGCCATGGACGCGCTGAAACGTTCGATGAAGTGGGACGAAGTGAGGTTCGGCCGCGAATACGATCTCGATATTTTCATGATCGTCGCCGTCTCCGACTTCAACATGGGCGCGATGGAGAACAAGGGCCTCAACGTCTTCAATGACAAATACGTCCTTGCCGATCCGGAAATCGCGACCGATGCCGACTATGCCAATATCGAGGCGATCATCGCGCATGAATATTTCCACAACTGGACCGGCAACCGCATCACCTGCCGCGACTGGTTCCAGCTGTGCCTCAAGGAAGGCCTGACGGTCTATCGCGACCATGAATTCTCTTCCGACCAGCGCTCGCGCGCCGTCAAACGCATTGCCGAAGTCCGTCACCTGAAATCGGAGCAGTTCCCGGAAGACGGCGGCCCGCTCGCCCACCCGGTGCGGCCGACGAAATATCGCGAGATCAATAATTTCTACACGACGACCGTCTACGAAAAGGGCAGCGAAGTCACGCGCATGATCGCGACGCTGCTCGGCAAGGACGGCTTCAAAAAGGGCATGGACCTCTATTTCGACCGCCATGACGGCCAAGCCGTGACGATCGAGGATTTCGTCAAATGCTTCGAGGATGCAAGCGGGCGCGATTTGACGCAATTCTCGCTCTGGTACCATCAGGCCGGCACGCCGCTCGTTACCGCATCGGGCAGCTATGATGCGGCTGCCGCGAGCTTCACCCTGTCGCTCGAACAGATGATCCCGGCAACGCCCGGCCAGCCGAGCAAGGAGCCGATGCATATTCCGCTCAGCCTCGCGCTGTTTGGCGAAAACRGCGGCAAGATCGAGCCGACCTCGGTCGACGGCGCGGAATATATCGGCGAGGTGCTGCATCTCATAGGCCGCACCCAGACGGCGACCTTCCATGGCATCGCCTCGCGACCGGTCGTTTCGATCAACCGCGGCTTCTCGGCGCCGATCAACCTGCATTTCGACCAGAGCCCGGCCGATCTCGCTCTTCTCGCCCGCCATGAGACCAATCATTTCGCCCGCTGGCAGGCGCTGACCGATCTGGCGCTGCCAAACCTCTTGAAAGCGGCACGTGACGCCCGCGAGGGCAAGCCTGTCGGCTGCGAGGCGACCTTCATCGAGACGCTGATCGCAGCCGCCGCCGGCGATGCCCTCGAGCCTGCCTTCCGTGCCCAGGCGCTGGCTCTGCCGAGCGAATCCGATATCGCCCGCGAACTTGGCGGCAACAACGATCCCGATGCCATCCATGCCGGCCGGCAGGCGATCCTGAAACAGATCGCCGATGCCGGAAAGGATGTCTTTGCCGGCCTCTACGCAGCAATGACGACATCAGGCGATTTCAGCCCGGATGCGAAGAGCGCCGGACTGCGCGCACTGCGCAATACCGCCCTCACCTACCTCTCGCATGCCGAGCAGACGCCGGCCCGCGCCAAGGCCGCCTTCGATGCGGCCAACAACATGACCGATCTCAGCCATGCGCTGACGATCCTCGCCCATCGTTTCCCCGACAGCGCGGAGACCAGCGAAGCGCTGGCAAGCTTCCGTGACCGCTTCGCGGAAAATGCGCTCGTCATCGACAAATGGTTCGCGATCCAGGCCGGTATTCCGGGCGCCAAAACCCTGGAACGGATTCGCGCCCTGATGGACAATCCGCTCTTCAAGCGGACCAATCCGAACCGGATGCGGGCACTGGTCGGCACCTTCGCCTTTGCCAATCCGACCGGCTTCGGCCGCGCCGACGGCGACGGCTATCGCTTCCTCGCCGGTCAGATTCTCGATATCGACGAGCGCAACCCGCAGCTTGCCGCCCGCATTCTCACCTCGATGCGCTCCTGGCGCTCGCTCGAACCGGCACGTGCCGAGCACGCCCGCTTGGCGCTGATCGAGATCGAGCGGGCCGCCGATCTTTCGACCGACGTGCGCGATATCGTCGAGCGCACGCTTAAAGGGTAATTTGATTCGACCGGCCGTCCCGAAAAATTCGGCGGCCGGTCGCCCAGCTCCCCCGAATCACCTGGAAAAACCCGAAATTATAAATAGTTAACGGATTTTTACCTTTGCCTCTGGACAAGGCGAATCACCCATGATTCTCTAGGTCAGGTTCGAGCGAGCGGCGCGCGAATCACATGAGGGACAAGGCGAAGAGATGATGGACGTGCGGCGGGCAACCGTGGCCGGAGGACGGCTGCGTGTCGAATTTGACGGGCTGAAAGCCTGGCGCGACAGCCTTTCGGGCCATGCGACATCGGAACCACTTCTCCGTTATCTGCCGAAGGCCGAGCTCGTCTTGAAGCGGGCCATTCCGGCACTGATCGTCGCATTCCTCTCCGTCGTCGCCGCCTCGCATTTCTTCGGCATGATGAGCGAATATGGGCGCCTGGAGGCCTCTGCGCGCCATGCCACAGCCCTTTCGGCGGCGACCGCCTCTGCGGTGTTTGCCGATGCGGCCGACATCTTCGACAGCGGCGATATCAGCGGGGCGCAGGCTCGCCTCGCCAAATTCCTGCCGCAGGACCGGCTGGACAGCGGCGCCTTCGTGCTGCTCGTGCAGGCAAGCGGCAAGGTTTTTGCGGCGACCACCGCCGGTCTTTCGCATGTGGGCACCAATGTCGGCGATTTCTTCCCCGAGGTTTCGGCGATCCGGCGTTTCGGCGATCGCGCCGGCGTCATCGAGACGACGATCGGCGGCGTACCGCATTATGCCGAGATCACGCTGATGGGCAATGCCGGCGGTTATATCGTCGCCGCCACCTCGCTCGACGAGATCGGCCGGCTCTGGCGCGAGGAACTGGCGCTCAACGTCACGCTGTTTGCCGGCATCTCCTCGATCCTGCTCGTCATCCTCTATGCCTATTACACGCAGGTGAAGCGCGCCCGCGATGCCGACGACATCTTCCTGGAGTCGAACCTGCGCGTCGAGACGGCGCTGTCGCGTGGCCGCTGCGGCCTCTGGGACTTCGATTTCGAGAACCGCGAATTCTTCTGGTCGCGCTCGATGTACGACATGCTCGGCCTGCCGGGTTCCGACAAGACGATGGGCTTCGGCGAAGCCGCCCGGCTGATGCATCCCGATGACGGCGGGCTCTACGAGATCGCCCGCGCCATCGGCAAGGGCGCTTCCGGCCAGGTCGATCAGATCTTCCGCATGCGCCATGCCGGCGGCCACTATGTCTGGATGCGGGCGCGTGCCCAGGTGATCCGCAGCAATTCCGGCCGCATGCACCTGATCGGCATCGCCATGGACGTGACCGAACAGCATCGGCTCGCCCAGCGCTACGCAGAAGCCGACCAGCGCCTGGCCGACGCGATCGAATGCACCTCGGAAGCCTTCGTGCTCTGGGACAAGAACGATCGGCTCGTCATGTGCAACACGCATTTCCAGCAGGCTTATGGCCTGCCGGACAGCGTACTCGTGCCCGGCACTGAGCGCTCGACCGTCAATGCGGCGGCGGCCCGTCCTGTCATCGAGCGGCGGATTTCCGATGCGGACGGCTCCGGCTATTCGCGTACGACGGAAGTGCAGCTTGCCGACGAGCGCTGGCTGCAGATCAACGAACGACGCACCCGCGACGGCGGCAAGGTCTCGGTGGGAACAGACATCACGTTGATGAAACGTCATCAGGAGCGGCTGCGCGAATCCGAACGCCGGCTGATGGCGACAATCGGCGATCTTTCCGCCTCGCGCCAGACGCTGGAGACCCAGAAATCCGAGCTGTCGACGGCCAACGCCAACTACCAGGCGGAGAAGGAACGCGCCGAGGCCGCCAACAAGGCGAAATCGGAGTTCCTCGCCAACATGTCGCACGAGCTGCGCACGCCGCTCAACGCCATCCTCGGCTTCTCGGAGATCCTGCAGAACCAGATGTTCGGGCCGCTCGGCTCGCTGAAATATGACGAATATGCCCGCGATATCCATGACAGCGGCAAACATCTGCTCAACGTCATCAACGATATCCTCGACATGTCGAAGATCGAGGCGGGCCATGTCAGGCTGCACTGCGAGCGCATCGACCTCGTACCGCTGATCGAGGAAAGCCTGCGCTTCACCGCCATGCCCGCAGCTGAAAAGAACATCGTCATCGAACAGCGCATCTGCTCCGGCCTGACGCTGATGGCCGACCGCCGGGCAATGAAACAGGTGCTGCTCAACCTGCTCTCCAATGCGGTGAAGTTCACCGACAATGGCGGACGCATTGCGTTGCGTACACGCCGCGTCGACGGCGCCGTCTTCGTCACCATTGCCGACACCGGCATCGGCATTCCACGCTCGGCGCTGTCGAAGATCGGCCAGCCCTTCGAGCAGGTGCAGAGCCAGTATGCCAAGAGCAAGGGGGGCTCCGGCCTCGGGCTCGCCATCTCCCGCTCACTGACCTCGCTGCATGGCGGCCGCATGAAGATCCGCTCACGCGAAGCGGTCGGCACGGTGATCTCGCTGCGCATCCCCGACGATATCTAGGCCAGGACCAGAGTCGACCTTTTTTCAGTCGGTCGACGCGGTGGTGAAAACCGCCAATTGAGCGGCGAAAGCACGCTTGTAGGCGGGCCGCGCTTCGCCGCGGGCGACATAGGCAGAGAGGTTCGAATATTCCTCCAGGATAGCAGATCCTTTCAACCTGAGCAGCACCGACACCATTAGCAGGTCACCGGCGCTGAACGCACCGTCGAGCCAGTCGGCATCGCCAAGGCGACGGGAGAGGTCGCTCAGCCGTTTCCGGATGCTGCCCTCGAGGGCAGAAAGGCGCTGGTCGTACCAAGGCTTGTCGCGCTCGAGGATCATGACGAGAGCACGGTCGAAGATCGGTGGTTCCACCGTGTTGAGCGCAGCAAACATCCATGTGAGCACGCGCGCCCGGGCATTCGCATCGTCCGGCAGCAGGCCTGCATGGCGCTCGCCGATATGGAAGACGATGGCGCCGGACTCGAATAAAGCGAGATCGCCTTCTTCATAGGTCGGGATCTGCCCGAAAGGCTGCAGCGCCAGATGCGCCGGTTCCTTCATCTCTTTGAACGAAACAAGACGAACGTCGTAAGGCTGGCCAACCTCTTCGAGCGCCCAGCGAACGCGCATGTCGCGCGCCAGACCCCTGCCGCGATCGGGCGACCGTTCAAAAGCGGTAATGGTAATCGTCATTGGTGTTCTCCATCGCTTGCCTGTCCTGAAGACGATTGGCTAAACGAGATTCCGACAGGCGATGCTCGCGATAATCCTCGCGGTTGTTCCATCTGATGTGAGATCAGGCTTTCACGACATTCAGGAATATTTTCCGAACCGCTTTCGAAAGCCGCTTCACCTCTCCTTCCAGCGTCTTGATGTCAGGGCAGTCGCCAGCGCGGCAGACGAGTTCGACGAGGCCCGCCGGCGCGTCCTTCGGATCGAACAGGCCGTCGATGGAGAGGCGGATCAGTTGCGAAAGGCCGGTATAAAGCGCGAAAGCCTCGAGGCATATGTCGAGATCGACGGTTGCCATCAGCCGGTCGCCAAGCACCTTCAGGGCCTCGCCGGTGCTCATCCCATTGACGGCAATGCCGACGCCCCTGGTCGGCGCGATCAGCGCCAGGTACTGGGCGATGAATTCGAGATCGATGACGCCGCCGGGGATCAGCTTCAGGTCCCACGGGCCGGATGGCGGTTTTTCCTTGTCGATCAGTTCGCGCATTTCGGCGACGTCATGCGCCACCTTGGCAATATCGCGATCGGCCGACAGCACCTCCCGGACGATCAGTTCCGCTTCGGCGATCAAGCTCTCATTGCCGCAGATCAGCCGGGCGYGGTTAAGCGCCATATGCTCCCAGGTCCATGCTTCTTCGCGCTGGTACTTGCCGAAGGCATTGATGCGGGTGGCGACCGGCCCCTTGTTGCCGGATGGGCGCAGCCGCATGTCGACCTCATAGAGCACACCTTCGGCGGTCGGCGCCGACAAGGCGGCCATCAGCCTCTGGGTGATGCGGGTGAAGTAACGCGTCGCGTCGAGCGGCTTCGGCCCATCGGATTCGGAGGCCGCGTCGTCATAATCATAGAGCAGGATCAGATCGATGTCGGAACCGGCCGTCAGCTCGAAACTGCCGAGCTTGCCCATGCCGGCGACCGCGATGCGCCCGCCGGGATAATCGCCATGTGCTGCCCGCATCTCGCTCACCACGGCATCGAGTGCCGCCGCAATGACGAGGTCGGCGAGATGCGTGAAGGCGCGTGCGGCCATCACGCCGTTGATCGCACCGGTGAGCAGGCGGATGCCGATCAGGAAGCGCTGCTCGGCGGCGAAGATGCGCAGCCGGTCGAGCACCTCTTCATAGTGGCGCGCCTGGGCAAGCGAACCCTTCAGCCGTTCACCGAGATAATCGCGCGTCGGCAGCTCGGCCATCAGGCCGGGATCGAGCATGYCGTCGAAGACATGCGGCTTGGCGGCGATCACCTCGGCAAGCCGGGGTGCCGAGGACATGATGTTGACGATCAGCGACAGCAGCGCCGGGTTGCTGCCGAGCAGCGAGAAGAGCTGGATGCCGGAGGGAAGGCCGGAGATGAAGCTGTCGAAGCGCAGCAGCGCCTCGTCGGCGCGCTTGCTTTCGCCGAAGACCCGCAGGAGCAACGGCGCCAGCTCCGTCAGCCTTTCACGCGCTTCAACCGATTGCGTCGCGCGGTAGCGGCCATAGTGCCAGGTGCGGATGATGCGGGAAATATCGGACGGCCTGGTAAAACCGAGTTTCTTCAGCGTCTCCAGCGTATCCGGGTCGTCGCCCTGGCCGGTGAAGACAAGATTTCCGGTGTCGGTGGAAAGCCTGCTCTCCTGTTCGAAGAGGTGGGCATAACGCCGCTCGACCGTCTTCAGCACGCCGACCAGCCGTTCGGAGAAGCTCGGCGTGTCGGAAAATCCCATCATGAAGGCGATGCGCTTCAGGTCGGCATCCGTTTCCGGCAGCAGGTGGGTCTGCTCGTCGCGCACCATCTGGATGCGATGCTCGACATCGCGCAGGAACCAGTAGGCCTCCGTCAGTTCGTCGCGGGTTTCCGCGTCGATCCATTTCGCCTTGGTGAGTTCTCCGAGCGTTTCCTCCGTCGCCCGGCCGCGCAAGGCCGGCATGCGACCGCCGGCGATCAGCTGCTGGGTCTGGACGAAGAATTCGATCTCGCGAATACCGCCGCGGCCGAGCTTGACGTTATGACCCTTGACCGCGATGGCGCCGTGGCCCTTATGCGCATGGATCTGCCGCTTGATCGAATGGATATCGGCAATCGCCGCGTAATCGAGATATTTGCGGAAGACGAAAGGGGCAAGGCCGCGCAGGAAATCGCCGCCCGCCGTAAGGTCGCCGGCAACGGCGCGCGCCTTGATGAAGGCCGCCCGCTCCCAGTTCTGGCCCCTGCCCTCGTAATAGATCATCGCCGCATCGACCGGGATCGCCAGCGGCGTCGAACCGGGATCGGGGCGCAATCTGAGATCGGTGCGGAAGACGTAGCCGTCGGCTGTGCGCTCCTGCAGGATGCGCACCAGCCGGCGCATCATCCTCGGGAAGACCTCGATCGCGTCGTCCGGGTCGGGCACGATACCGGCCTCTTCGTCGAAGACGACGACGAGGTCGATATCGGAGGAATAGTTGAGTTCGGATGCGCCGAGTTTGCCCATGCCGAGCACGATCAGCCCGGAGCCGTCGCTCGGTGCTGCCAGATCCCGCAGCCGCAGCTTTCCACCCTCATGCGCCGCCAGCAGCAGATGGTCGATCGCGGCGGCAACCGAAGCTTCGGCAAGCTCRCTCAGCCAGGCTGTCGTCGCCCGGCCGTCGAAGATGCGCGCAAGATCGGCGAGTGCGACGAGGAAAGCCACCTTGCGCTTGATGATGCGCAGCCTGCTCATCACCACGGATTCCGAAGGCGCCGCCCCCTCGCCGTCCCGTTGCCAGCAGCGCCGCGCCTCGGCGACCAGCGCCTCGATCTGCGGCTCCAGCGGTTCGGTGATGGCGCCGGCGAGGATAGCGGGATCGAGATTGACGATTTCGCGCAGATAAGGCGACAGCGTCAGCACGGCAGCAATGAAATCGCGAAGCGGGCCTTCCGTCTTCAGCATCGCAGCCACCGACGGCTCGCTCCTGCCGGCCTCCTGAAGGTCGGCCAGCGCCAGCTTCAACTCCGTCTGGTTCAGCGGACGCAGCAGCCCTTCGGCGACATCCTTCAGGCCATGCGTCGATTTCGTCAGCATACGCTCTCCCTGCTTTCGCGCCTCAGGAACGGTCCCGCAGAATCGCGGGAACGCCTCCTTCAACCGGCATTAAACTAGGGTCTCGGCGGAAAACCGCCAATACGCGATTCAGCCGATCATCGGCATCGAACCATCAGGCAGCCTTGGCCGGGAAGATCATGCTGACGGTCAATCCGCGCTGTTCCGGCTTATCAGGATCGGTATCGGAGAGTTCCAACCGGCCATTGTGCAGCTCCATCACCGCTTCCACCAGCGAAAGCCCGAGCCCCGTCCCGGGCTTCGACCGGCTTTCATCGAGGCGGACGAAGCGCTTCACCACGTCGTCTCGCCGGTCGGCCGGAACGCCCGGTCCGTAGTCGGCCACGGAAAGGCAGATGCCGTCCGGGCGGCGGGCGAGTTTCAGCGACACTTTGCCCGCGCCTTCGGTATCGGCGGAATATTTGATGGCATTGTCGAGCAGGTTGAAGATCGCCTGGCCGATCAGCTCGCGATTGCCCTGCACCTCGACATCCGGTTCGATGCTGGAGCTCAGGCCGAGCCCGGCCTCCTCCGCCGCCGGTTCGTAAAGCTCGGCGCTATCGGAGACGATGGCCGAAAGCTCGACTGGCGACATTTCAGCCGCGACCGATCCGGCCTCGACGCGGGAGATCATCAACAGCGCGTTGAAGGTGCGGATCAGCTGATCCGATTCGGAAATGATGCCTTCGAGCGCGGTGCGCCGCGTCTCGCCGTCGGCGATATCGAGCGCATCGGCCGCCTTGTTGCGCAGCCGCGTCAGCGGCGTCTTGAGATCATGGGCGATGTTGTCGGAGACCTGCCGCAGGCCCTCGTTCAGCTTCTCGATGCGCTCCAGCATGGTATTCAAAGACATCGACAAGCGGTCGAATTCATCGCCCGATCCGCCCACCGGCAGGCGCTGCGACAGATCGCCGGCCATGATCTTCTTGCTGGCATCCGACATGCGGTCGATGCGTTTCAGCGCGTTGCGGCCGATGGCGAACCAGATGATGATCGCGCCAAGCCCCATGATCGCCAGGGCCACCATCAGCGCCTGGCGCACCAGCAGACGGAAACGCTCGGGGTCGCCGAGGTCGCGGCCGATCAGGATTCTGAGGCCATTGTCGAGCACGAAGATATTGGCGATCGCCCTATGGCGGCGCTCGACGCCGCTGTCGGTATAACGCTGGTAGCCGAAGGGCGCGGAAGTCCAGCCGATCTCCTCGAAGACACCCGGCTGCACCGAGGCGACGTTGCCGGCGAGAATATCGCCCGAGGGGCCGGCGATGATGTAGAGGTTGGCACCCGGCTGGCGGGCACGCCGCTCCATCGTGCGCAGCAGAAGGTTCATGCCGCCGGTGTCGTAGGCGCGCTGCACCTGCTCCACCTCCTGCCTGACGGCGTCGCGGATCTGGCCCGTCAGCAGCCGCTCCGACATCGCCGTCACATAGAAGACGAGCGTCGCGGCGCAGATGGCGAAAAGCAGGATGTAGAGTGCCGAAAGGCGGACTGCAGTGGACTTGAAGAGAACCTTGAAACGGCTCATCCCTCATCCTTGATCATATACCCCGCGCCGCGAATGGTCTTCAGGAGCGGCTGGCTGTAGTCCTTTTCGATCTTCGAACGCAGGCGCGAGACATGAACGTCGATGACGTTGGTCTGCGGGTCGAAGTGATAGTCCCAGACGTTTTCGAGCAGCATGGTGCGGGTCACCACCTGGCCGGCATTCTTCATCAGATATTCGAGCAGGCGGAATTCGCGCGGCTGCAGCRGGATYTCCTTGCCGCCRCGGCGSACCTCRTGGGAGAGSCGGTCGAGYTCGAGATCGCCGACGCGATAGACGACGTCCTGATCCGGCGTGCCCTTGCGGCGGCCGAGCACCTCAACGCGCGCCAGCAACTCGCTGAAGGCATAGGGCTTCGGCAGGTAGTCGTCGCCGCCGGCACGAAGACCGGTCACGCGGTCATCGACCTGGCCGAGCGCGGAGAGGATGAGGACCGGCGTATGGATGGCCTTGCGGCGCAACTCGCTGATGACGGAAAGCCCGTCGCGGCGCGGCAGCATGCGGTCGATGACGATGACGTCGTAGGTATTTTCCGACCCCATGAACAGGCCGCTCTCGCCGTCGCTGGCGTGATCGGCGACGATGCCCGCCTCGCGAAAGGCTTTCGTGAGGTAGACCGCGGCTTCGAGATCATCTTCGATGATGAGAATCTTCATGCGGCCGACATTACCCACCAGCTGCGTTTCGGCAAGGCTCAAAGCATCTTCCTGCGGGGCGGCGCTCATCGCGATCATCCTTCAAAGGTCAGAAGAATCGAGCCGCGCGGACTTTCGTCCGCACGGCTCCAAGTTGTCTTAGGGATCAGCCCTGGCCGTTGATCGGAAGCGCTACGAAACGGCTTCCTTCATTGGACTGGATCTGGAAGAGCGCGCGGGTGCGGCCGTCCTTCTTGGCCTGGTTCAGCACCCTGACGACCTCGTCGGGGCTGGAGACCTCCTGGTTGTTCACCGAAGTGATCTTCTCGCCTTCCTTGATGCCCTTGTCGGCAGCGTCGGAGTCCGGGTCGATGCCGGTGATCGCCAGGCCCTTGCCGTCATCGGAAGGGCCGACYGTCAGGCCGAGATCGGCAAGCGCCTTCTCGGAAGCCGGTGCCTCAGGCTGCTGCGGCTGGCTGTTGTCATCGGCAGCCGCATCCTTCTGGTCGACCGGCAGCGTACCGAGTTCGACGGTGAGAGGCTGGGCCTTGCCGGCGCGCCAGACCGAAAGCTCGACCTTGCTGCCTGGCTGCATCGCGCCGATGCGGCGGCTGAGATCACGGGCATCCTTGATCGTCTCACCATTCAGCGCGGTGACGACGTCGCCGGCCTTCATGCCTGCCTTGTCACCCGGCGACCCGGCCTGCGGGGCGACGACGAGGGCGCCGCTCGGCTCGGAAAGGCCGATGGATTCGGCGATATCCTTGGTCACCGGCTGGATCTGGACACCCAGCCAGCCGCGCGAGACCTGGCCATCCTTCATCAGATCGGCGACGACGTCCTTGGCGGTCGAGGCGGGAATGGCGAAGGCGATGCCGACGCTGCCGCCCGACGGCGAGAAGATTGCGGTGTTGATGCCGACGACTTCGCCGCTGAGGTTGAAGGTCGGACCGCCGGAGTTGCCGCGGTTCACGGCGGCATCCACCTGCAGGTAATCGTCATAAGGACCGGAGCCGATATCGCGGCCGCGAGCCGAGACGATGCCGGCCGTGACCGTGCCGCCGAGACCGAAGGGATTGCCGACGGCAACGACCCAGTCGCCGACGCGGACATTGTTGTCGTCGGCCCAGTTGACGTAGGTGAACTTCTTGCCCTTGCCGTCGACCTTCAGCACGGCGAGGTCGGTGCGCGGATCCTTGCCGATCAGCTTGGCATCGAGCTCGGTACCGTCATTCATGACGGCGACGAAGGCCTGCCCATCGGAAACGACGTGGTTGTTGGTGACGATATAGCCATCCTCGGAGATGAAGAAGCCAGAGCCCTGGGCAACGGGGCGGAGGCGACCCTTGCCGCCCGGACCATTCGGACCACCATTCGGTCCGTTCTGGCCGAAACGCTTGGGATGGCCCTGCTGGTCATTCGGATCCTGGCCGAACTGCTTGAAGAACCGCTTCAGCGGATGATCGTCGGGAAGGTCGTCGAAGCCGCGGCCGTTGAAATCGAAGGAGAAGCCGTCATTGTTGTCGGAGACGGGATTGACGCGGTTTTCGACCCGGACGGAAACGACGGCCGGCGAAACGGCGTCGACGACATTGGCGAAGCTCGGAACGGCAGGCGCCTGAACCTTGACAGCTTCGGCATAAGACCGGGTGATTTCGAGCGGAACGCCGGTTGCGAGCACAGCGGCTGCGATACCGGCAACGGTAGAAGCCTTGAGCACAGTGGCGAGGGACGGACGTCCGTTGAAATTCTTGAGCATTGGAGCACCTTCTCTTGTTCTTAGATCTTCAGACCGGCGACGCCGGATCAGTCGATGACTAAGGATATAGGACGCCGCACCTTACTGCGAACTGTCCGGCCAATGAAAAGTTGGTAATGTTTGCAAGGTTTGCTTTTGGCCAACCGCGCCGCTGGCTTCTCTGGCGGCCTGGATGCGGCCAACTGGCTCTGCCCGATAGGCTATTTCTTCAGAAGCTCGCTCAGCTTCGCCTGCTCGTCGGCCGTCAGCTTGCTTCCGGTCGGCTTGCCGACCCTGTTGCGGGCAAAGACCAGCAGTGACAGCCCGCCGGCGAGCACCAGCAGCAGCGGTGCGCCCCAGAGCAGCCCCGTCTTCATGCTGACACGCGGCTTCAAAAGCACGAACTCGCCGTAGCGCGAGACGATATAGGTCAGCACCGCTTCGTCGCTGTCGCCATCGGTGATGCGCTCGCGCACCAGCAGGCGCAGGTCCTTGGCCAGGTCGGCGTTGGAATCGTCGATCGACTGGTTCTGGCAGACCATGCAGCGCAGTTCCGCCGAAAGGGCGCGGGCGCGCGCTTCGAGCGCCGGATCGGCCAGCACCTCGTCCGGATTGACGGCAAAGGCGGGGGCGGCCATCAGCAGCAAAGCGACAGCCAGGAGGAGACGGCGCATCATTCGGCCGGCTCCATTGCAGGAGCTGCCGGCTTTGCCGGCTTCGCCTTGCGGCGCGGGGCGCCGACACGCAGGCGCCGGTCGCTGAGCGAGACAAGGCCGCCAAAGGCCATGATCACCGCTCCACCCCAGATGCAGAGAATGAACGGCTTCCACCAGATGCGCACGACGATGCCGCCATCCTTGGTGGCGTCACCGAGCGATACGTAAAGCTGGCTGAGCCCGAAGGTCAGGATGCCCGCCTCCGTCGTCGGCATCTGCCGGGCGGTATAGAGCCGCTTGGCCGACCAGGTATCGGCAACCGCGACACCGGCACGACGGATGGTGAAGTGGCCGCGCTCCTCGGTATAGTTCGGCCCGGTCCCCGGCTGCATGCCGTCGAAATGCAGGCTGTAACCGCCAGCCTCGGTCACCTCGCCGGGCTTCATCTCGATGACGTGTTCGCTCTGGAAGGTCGTCACCGCGACGATGCCGAGCACGGTGACGCCGAGCCCGGCATGGGCAAGCGCCGTGCCGAAGGCCGAACGCGGCAGGCCGGAAAGCCGGCGCCAGGCAAGGCTGCCCGCGACCTTGCCGATGCCGGCGCGATACCAGAGATCGGCGACCGCACCGAGGACCAGGAACAGCCCGGCAGCCAGGCCGAGGACGGCAAGCACCGGCCCGCCATGTTCGATGTAGAAGAAGACCACTGCGGCAAGGAAGGCGAGGCCTGCGACGACATAGAGCCGCTGCAGCGCGCCGAGCAGATCGCCGCGCTTCCAGGCCAGCATCGGCCCGAACGGCACGATGACGATCAGCGGCGCCATCAGCAGGCCGAAGGTCAGGTTGAAGAAAGGCGGTCCGACGGAGATCTTGTCGCCGGTCAGCGTTTCCAGCAGCAGCGGATAGAGCGTGCCGGTGAGCACCGTGCCGCAGGCGACCGTCAGGATCAGATTGTTGACGACGAGCGCGCCCTCGCGCGAGATCGGCGCAAACAGCCCGCCGGCGGCGAGCTTCGGCGCGCGGAAGGCAAACAGCGACAGCGCCCCGCCGATGAAGATCAGCAGGATGCAGAGAATGAAGACGCCGCGGGAGGGGTCGCTGGCAAAGGCATGCACCGAGGTCAGCACGCCGGAGCGCACCAGGAAGGTGCCCATCAGCGACAGCGAGAAGGTGAGGATGGCGAGCAGCACCGTCCAGATCTTCAGCGCCTCGCGCTTTTCCATGACAAGCGCCGAATGCAGCAGGGCGGTGCCGGCGAGCCATGGCATGAAGGAGGCGTTTTCCACCGGGTCCCAGAACCACCAGCCGCCCCAGCCGAGCTCGTAATAGGCCCAGTAGGAGCCCATGGCGATGCCAAGCGTCAGAAAGGTCCAGGCGGCCAGCGTCCAGGGCCGCACCCAGCGCGCCCAGGCGGCGTCGATGCGTCCTTCTAGCAGGGCAGCAACGGCAAAGGAGAAGCAGACGGAGAAGCCGACATAACCGAGATAGAGCAGCGGCGGGTGGATCGCCAGACCAACATCCTGAAGCACCGGATTGAGATCGCGGCCCTCGGCCGGCGCCGGGTCAAGCCGCAGGAAGGGATTGGAGGTCAACAGAATGAACAGCGTGAAGGCGACCGAAATCCAGGCCTGCACGGCCAATACGTTGGCCTTCAGCGTCTCCGGCAGATTGCGGCCGAAGACGGCGACCAGCGCGCTGAACAGCGTCAGGATCAACAGCCAGAGCATCATCGATCCCTCGTGATTGCCCCAGACGCCGGAGTATTTGTAGAGCAGCGGCACCAGCGAATGCGAATTCTCCCAGACGTTTTTGACAGAGAAATCCGAGACGACATGGGCATAGGTCAGCACGGCGAAGGAGAAGGTGACAAGCGCAAACATCGCCAGCGAGCCAACCGTCGCCACATCCATCATCGCCCGGTCGTGACGACGGGCTCCGATCACCGGCACGATGGAGAGGATGAGCGCCGTGGCCAGCGCCAGCACCAGCGCGTAGTGGCCGATCTCGATGATCATGGCGTCGCCTTCACTTCCTGCCCCTGAACTTGTTTCCCCTGAGCTTGTTTCCCAGAGTTTTCCTGGCCCTGAGCTTCCTGGCCTTGGCCTTCCTTCCACAGCCCCTGGGCTTTCAGCCTGTCGGCCACGTCCTTCGGCATATAGGTCTCGTCATGCTTGGCAAGCACGGTGTCGGCGACGAAGACGTTCGTTCCGGCAGTGAACATGCCTTCGGTGACGACGCCCTGGCCCTCGCGGAAGAGATCGGGAAGGATGCCGGTATATTTGACCTTCACGGCATTGGTGCTGCCGTCTGTAACGGCAAATTCCACCGTCGAGCCGGTGCCGCGCACGACGCTGCCTTCCCCGACCAGGCCGCCAAGACGGATGCGGGTTTCCGGCGCCACCGGCGTCTTGGCCAGATCCGCCGGCATGTAGAAATAGGCGACCGACTGGCTGAAGGCGAACATCACCAGCAGCACGGCGGCGAGGATGAATCCCATCCCGCCCGCAATCACCGCGAGGCGCTTCTGCTTGCGCGTCATTGCGTCGCTCCCTCCGTGGCTATGCCGAGTTCCCTGGCAAGCGCCAGCAATTGCCTGCCCTGTTCGCCGGGCGGCGGAAAGGCCGCAAGCCCGCGCTTCAGGGCGCCGGCGGCGCGATCCTTATCGTTCAATACGGCGTAAGAGCGGACGAGCCGCATCCATCCCTCGAAATTGTTCGGATCCTCGCTGAGCTTGGCATCGAGGCTTTCGACCATGCCGCGGATCATCTGCTGCCGGTCGCCGGCGTTCATGGCCTCGGCCGCCGCCATATCCTGCTGCGTGGGATTGCCTGGGGCACTTGGATTGGTGCCCGGGGCAGCCGAACCGGCGCCCGGGGCAGCCGAACCGGCGCCTGCCGGCGCGCCGCCGTTCATGGCGATATGCTGGTTGACCAGCGGCAGCCAGGGCGCATCGGCGGGCGATTGTTTCGCCAGCGCCTCGAAGGCCTGGCGCGCCTCATCGGGCCGTCCCGCCTGCTCCATGCTAAGGGCGATATAGAAGCGGGCGCGCGGATTGTCAGGCTCCAGCATCAGCGATTGTTCCAGCACCTGGCGCGCCTCCTCCGTCACCACCCCATCGGAGACCGCCATCAGCGTCTCGGCAAGGCCATCGAGCCGGACCGGGCTCGGGCCGAGAAGCCGGATGGCGTTGCGGTAGGCCACTTGCGCGTCGTTGACGCGCATCGTGCGGAAATAGATCGGCGCCAGCACGTCCCAGCCCTTGCCGTCATCAGGTTTCTCAGCCAGGTGCCGTTCCGCCTTGGTGATCAGCACCGCCACGTCGTTGCCAGGGTTTTCCAGCCGCGCTTCGAGCGGCTGCGAGGGCAGGTCCGGCCTGCCCGTCGTCAAATAAAGACAGAGGCCGAGAACCGGCAAGAGCAGGAGGACGAAGGCCTCGGTGAAACGGTGATGCCGCGCGGGTTTCAGTGTCTCAGCCGGCTCGTCAGCAGACACGGCGATCAGCCGCCGACCGATTTCCGCCCTGGCATAGTCAGCCTCCTCCGGGGTGATCAGCCCGCCATCGAGATCGCGGTCGAGTTCGCGCAACTGGTCGCGATAGACCGCCGTCTCGCCCGCACGGATATTATCCGCCGCCTTCGCTCCGCGCAGAAGGGGGTAGAGCAGGATGACGGCGAGGGCTGCCGTCAAAGCGGCAACGAGAATCCAGAACAGCATGTCGCCCAAATACGTGAAGCGCGCCTTCATTCCAACTGCCAAAGCCGGAATGACGAAGATTTGAGGCTAGCACATAATCCCTATGTGCTGGTATAAAGTGATAGAGCGTCCTTAGCTCGTCCTGTCGGACGCGCGGCGCTCTATAAGCCGCAATTCAGAGCGGTGACCAGCTACCGTCGTCGTTGCGGCAGGCAGCGCCCCGCGCCACCGTGTCCTTGCCGTCGACGGTCAGCGTGTGGGTGTATTGCCTGCAGTTCTGCGAACCGACCTGATAGGGCGCAGCCGCAACGACCTTGCCGATCACGTCCTTGCCGGTCCAGAGCACAGGCTGGCCGACGGCGGCCCCTTCCAAGGCCCGATATTCCGCCTCGAGCGCCCGCTGCTTGTCGCTGTCGTTCAGCGTCACGCCGCTGCGGCCGACGATGCCGCCCTGCAGCGCGGTGATGAAGGCAGCCGATGCCGAGGGCTTGCTCGAAAAAATGCCGCGCGAGGCGGCGCTCTTCGTCGTCGTGCAGCCGGACAGCGCGACGGCGACGAGAAGAGCGGAAGCGATCATGCCTTGCGAGCGTAAAATCATTGCGTCGAACCACGATCAGGGGTCAATTTCAGCCGATCGAAGTGCAGCGTCCCCGTGTCAGCATTAAGGCAAAGCATGCTATGCATTTGCCAGTATCTTTGTGACATCAAGCAGTTGCTCATGCAACATCCTTTGTGACGCCAGGCAGGATAAGCTTCGCCTTCAGCCCGCCCCATTCACCGCGGGAAAGCTCGAGCCGTCCCTGGTACTCATTGGAAATCTCGGTGACGATCGAAAGGCCGAGCCCGGTTCCCGGCTTACTTTCGTCGAGCCTGCGGCCACGTTTCAGCGCCTCGCGGATCTGATCCGGCTCCAGGCCCGGCCCGTCATCCTCGACGGCGAGCTCCACCCAGTGGCGGCGCGCGCTCGCCTCAACCCCCTTCACATCCTCGCCGGCCTCGACGGCCGAGAGCCGCACCCTGCTCTTGGCAAAACGCGCCGCATTTTCCAGGAGATTGCCGACGGTCTCCTCGAGATCCTGCTGCTCCATGGCAACGGCCAGATGCGGCGGCGAAACGACGAGATCGAATTCGGTATCGACGTTCAGCCGGCGCATGACGCGCACCAGCCGCTCTAGCGCCGGCTCGGCATCGGTGCGGGCGAGCACGGATTCGCGCTGCGCGGCAATGCGCGCCCGATTGAGATAGGACTGCACCTGCCCCTGCATCGATTCCGCCTGGCTGCGGACCAGCTCGCCATGGGATTTCTCCAGGACGCGCGCCTCGTTGAGCAGCACGGCGATCGGCGTCTTCAGCGAATGCGCGAGATTGCCGACCTGCATGCGGGCCCGCTCGACGATGCGGCGGTTGCTGTCGATCAGCGCATTCACCTCGTTGGCGAGCGGCAGGATTTCGCGCGGGAAGTCGCCTTTCAGCTGCTCGCTCTCGCYGGCGCGGATACGCTCCAGTGCGGCGCGTGCCTTGTCGAGCGGCTTCAGGCCATAGAGAATCGCCAGGGCGTTGACGATCAGGCTGCCGACGCCGAAACCGGCAAGCGCGAGATAGAGGCTGTGGGAAAAGGTGCGCACGTCGTCCTCGACGACATCGACATTGCCGGTGACGCGGACGCGTGCCGCGCGCCCGTCGGTATCAAGCACCACTTCGGTCTCGGCCACCTGCACACGGTTCCCGGAGGCATCCGTCACCTGATAGTACCGCTCGTAATTCTTGTCGAAAGGCGCCTCGACGACGGAGGGAACCGGGATGAGCGCCGAGCCGAGCGAAGGCGACACCAGCGGAGCTGTCGTATAGGTGCCGAGCGGCTCCACCACCCAGTACCAGCCGGTCTTCGGCTGGGCAAAGCGCAGGTCGCCGAGCTGCGGGCTGCCGCTGAGTGCGCCCTGATCGCCGATCGTCACCGAATTGATGACGTTGTAGAGCTGCGCCCTCAACAGATCCTGGAACCCGCGTTCGGCGCTCTTGCGGTAGAGGGTGGAGATCAAGAGGCCGATCACCACCAGCGCCACCGTCGACCAGACCGTGGTCAGCAACAACACACGTGCGGTGAGCGACTTAATTCGCATGTTTCGGCGCTTGGATGCGGTAACCGAGACCGCGCACCGTTTCGATCAGGTCGACGCCCATTTTCTTGCGCAGGCGGCCGACGAAGACTTCGATCGTGTTGGAATCACGGTCGAAATCCTGGTCGTACATATGCTCGACCAGTTCCGTGCGCGAGACGACCTCGCCCATGTGATGCATAAGATAGGAAAGCAGCCGATATTCGTGCGAGGTCAACTTCAGCGTCGTGCCGTTGACCGTCGCCTTCGAGGATTTGGTATCGAGGCGCACCGGCCCGCAGATGATCTCGGATGAGGAATGCCCGGCCGCACGCCGGATCAATGCCCGAATGCGGGCCAGCACTTCCTCGACATGGAAGGGCTTGGTGACGTAATCGTCGGCACCGGCATCGATGCCGGCGACCTTGTCGCTCCAGCGGTCGCGCGCCGTCAGGATCAGCACCGGCACGCCGCGGCCGGCGCCGCGCCATTTCTCAAGAACGGTGACCCCGTCCATCTCCGGCAGGCCGATATCGAGGATGATGGCGTCATAGGGTTCGGTGTCGCCGAGGAAATGGCCTTCCTCGCCGTCGAACGCCTGGTCGACGACATAGCCCGCCTCCTTCAGCGTGTCGGCCAACTGCCGGTTCAGATTAACGTCGTCTTCGACTACCAGGATGCGCATCGGTCCGCCTTCGTCCGCTTCAAATCGATCAATGTCCTGAATAAGCCGATTCCGCCTACATCGGAACCTTTACCGTGACTTTGCGTGGGCGCTGGCCGTTGCCCTGCACAAGAACGGTGATGATGCAGGTATCACCCACCGGTTGCACGGACAGCAGCTGGCCGCCGGTCTGCTCGACGACCTGGGCTGCGGCGGCGCTGCAATCGCCTCCGACACGCACGACAAAAGTGCTCGTGGCGTCCGGTGAGGGCGCCGATACCACCAGTCCGGCGGCCAATGCTGCGACGCTCAGAGGAAAGGCCATGTGTTATGCTTTCAAGGTAATTCCAACTTGCCCCGAATATGTACTCACGCGACCTGAATGGCAAATGAATGCCCCGTAATGCAGGGTGTTTAGAACTGTTCTCGACTGTTCGGGGCGGCCTGTTTCAGCGCCTGGAAACTGCCGCCATAGCGCGCCAAAACGATGCCCTCCAGCCTTGGAATCCACGCGTTCTTTATCACCCTCCCGTAAAGGTGGGGAGCCGGCGGGACCGACACCATAGTCTCTGTCTGCGAATCGTCCGCGCTCTTCTCATTCCTGCCGACCGCCGCTTTCACCGGGCCGGTTGAAACTGTTATGTCCTTGCTGCCCCCGCATTTCAGACCGTTTCAGCACCAATGCCAAAATCCTCCCGCTTCCGCTCGGCGCAGACGGTCACCGTCCTTGCCGTTACCCAGCTGATCGGCTGGGRCACGACGTTCGACATGCTCGGGGTCATGGGCCGCGTCGTAGCGCCGGATCTCGGCCTGGCGAACGAGGTGGTATTTGCCGGCCTGACGATCATGATGGTGGTCAGCGCCATCGTCAGTCCGGCGACCGGCCGATGGCTCGGCCGCTATGGTGCTGCCCGTATACTTTCGGCCGCCTCGCTGACCTTTGCGCTTGGCCTGCTTCTGCTTGCCGCCGCAAACGGCATCGTGCTCTATGGCAGCGCCTGGGTCATCATCGGCATCGGCGGCGCATTTGGCCTCTCGGCACCAGCCTATACCGCCGTCGTCGAGCGCGAGGGGGCGAACGGCAAACGCGTCATCGCCATCCTGATGCTGTTCACCGGGCTGTCGAGCGCCATCTTCTGGCCGATCCTCAGCCTGCTCAACGAGACGGTCGGCTGGCGCCTCACCTTTCTCGTCTGCGCGGCGCTGCAATTCTTCGTCTGCTTGCCGCTGCATCTTTTCGCCCTGCCGAAACCGATCGCAACGCATGTCGAAGGCGGGGCGGCTGAAATCGCCCCGGTGCCGCTATCGAAAGCGGCGCAGCGCAAGGCCTTCTTGCTGATTGCCGCGGCGACGACGATCTCGACCTTCATCACCTTCGGCATCTCCCCATCGCTGCTCGAGATCTTCCGCCAATCCGGCGCCTCGCCGGCCGTTGCGCTGCAGCTCGGCTCGGCGCGCGGCGTCATCGGCATCTCGGCGCGTTTCCTCGACATGCTGCTCGGCCGGCGCGGCAACCCCATGCTCAGTGCGATCACGGGTATCAGTCTGGTGATGTTCAGTTTCCTGACAATGCTGGTCGCCAGCCCGTCGACACCGCTGCTCGTCACCTTCATCCTGCTCTACGGCTTCGGTGCCGGCGTCATGACCGTCGCCCGCGCGTTGCTGCCGTTGGCGCTGTTTTCACCGCGCGAATTCGGACTGCAATCGGCCAGGCTGTCGCTGCCGCAAAATCTCGCCAACGCCATCGCCCCGGTCATCTTCACCGCCATCCTCGACCGCGCCGGCACCGGCCCGGCGCTCGCCGCCTGCGCCGTTCTCGCGGCATTGTCGATCACCTTCGTGCTGATGCTGATGGCGCTGGTGCGCGGCGCCCGCGCATCCGAGTCAGCCATTCTTAATGTCTCCTGATTATCACCCACGCATGGACGAAAGCGGCTTTTAGCCCGCGCGCCGCAACCGCTGCGGCAACCAGACCATGAACCAACAGCCCCTTTTGATGAATCTTTTGAATCGCTTGCCGCCGCTTTTTCGAAAGTTGAGTTCGGTGGCTCAGAAGCTGAGTCAGCTTCGCAACGATCCGAATCCGGACAGTCAGTCATCCATTTGAAATTTCAATTGAATCTAACTTGGCAGTTAAATGCTTTGGCAATTCAGAGCGGCCGCGTCACCGCCGTGCGGCTGTCGTAATCGGCGGCGATGCGCTTTTCCCGGAGTGGCCGCACGCGCTCGATCGAGAGCTGGTAATCGGGATGCGCCTTGTAGGCGGCAAGGGCCGCCTCATCGTCGAATTCGCCATAGACCACAAGATCGATCTCGGTGCCCAGCTGATCGGTCTTCACGTTGGTGCCGATTTCCAGCAGCCGCGCATGCGGAATGCCGGTCAGAATCGAAAGCCCGGCCCTCACCTCCTGCAGATGTTCCTCCTGCACAGTGAAGAAGACGATATGACGGATCACGCGGAAGCTCCTGTCAGATTTATCAAAATGATGGAGCGACCTTGGCGCATCCTATCGGATGCGTGGCGCTCCAGGCGTCAGCCGRGCGATAACATGCGAGCCCCAGGCCTTCAACCGCGCGAGCATGCCATGCGCAGCATCGGGACGTATCGCCGCATCGAAATCCATGGCGTAAGCTGCGAGTTTTTCCGCCCGGTCGGTGCCATTGACGATGCGGCGCGCATTCACCCAGTCGGCGGTCGTTGCATTCAGATGATCGGCGAGCTTGTGGCCGGTAAAGCTGCCCTGCAGCATGCCCTCGATCAGGATCGTCACCGCCGCATCCATCTCCATCGCCCGGTCGGGTTCGGCAACGAGGTCGATCCCCGTCAGCGCACTCATCGCCTCATAGTTCCGCTTATGGGTGAGCTGCACCAGGCCGCGGCCGAGCCAGCTGCAGCCATCCTCGTCCGGCCGCCAGTAGGGCGTCTTCACCCAGGAGAGCCGGCCTGCGGCAAAGGCCGTCTCCAGGATCTCGACCGCGCGCGCATCGCTTTCCGCCAGCGTCTCACGCACCGGCTGCATCGTATAGGCAGTCTCGTGATAAGCGGTTGCCAGGATATAGGCGAGCCACCGCCGGTCGGCATCGGCAAACCGTTCTTCCCAAGCGTCGAGAATCGCCGTGATGCCCACTACCTGAGGCTGAGTCAGGTTTCCTTTGAAGAGTCGGTGCCGTACCGTATCGAAAAAGAATGCCCGGTCCATGTGGACAACCATTCCGCGCTTCCCTCGAAATATCATGGTTAAAACCGTCTTAATCGATTAAATTCCATTTAATCGTTTAAAGTGTTTAAACCACTGATTTACACGCCTTTTGTCTTATGCAATGCATCTTCTTGCCCCGAAGCCTTACCACGAACAGAGGAGACTTCCGATGCAGACGCCCGCCAATAGCCAAACCACCATTCCTCAGCATGTCGTCGATCAGATGGAAAACGAATGGCGCCAGGTTCGCCCTGAACGGGAAAATACGCGCCCGGCCCAGCAGCCTCAACAACAACGCTGAAATACACGCAAAACGTTACCAATGTAAGCTCGAGCGCCGCGCTGCGCTCGATCAATGCCCCGGCCAGTCGATGTGGCCGGGTGAATTTTTCACAGTTGCAATCAACGTCCCAGCGGTTTGCCCCTTCATCACATTACCGCCCCTCATCGCATCACAGAATCAAACCGTTTCGCCAGCGTGTCCAATGATCGGGTAAAAACCATCCTGTCGTCCAGCGCGCGCGACAGCACCAGCGCGCCTTGAATGCCCGCGACGCCCTCTTCGGCGAGCGTTTGCGCCTCCCCCTCGGGGCAGCCTGCCCGCATCAGCGCCGAACGCAAGGCGTCGATCCAGCGGATGAAATAATCGCCGATCGCTGCTGAAAACCGCTCGCGGGTCTCGTCAAGCGCAAAGGCGCCGACGAGGCAGATGCGACGACCGGAGCGGAAATAATCGCTCACATTCGTCCACATCGCCGCGATCGCCTGATCGGCGTCGTCCTTTCTTAGCGGCTGATAGATCGCATGTTCGAACCAGGCATCGACATCGGCGAGCACGGCGCCCGCCATCTCCTCCTTGCCGCCGGGAAAGAAGTGGTAGAGGCTGCCCTTGCCGATGCCGGTGCGTTCGGTGATGCGGCTGAGCGACGTGCCCTCATAGCCGAGCTCGCGGAAGATTTCCGCCAGCAGCGGTACGATGTCGGCGCGTTCGTAGACGGTCTTCACCCGCGGCTTCCTTGGCTTGTTTAGAGGCCGAGTTCGGTCAGACCGGGATGGTCGTCCGGTCGTCGGCCGAGCGGCCAATGGTACTTGCGCTCCGATTCCCGGATCGGCAGGTCGTTGATGCAGGCGAAGCGGCGTTGCATCAAGCCGGCGGCGTCGAACTCCCAGTTCTCGTTGCCATAAGAGCGGAACCAGTTGCCGCTGTCATCGTGCCATTCATAGGCGAAGCGCACGGCGATGCGATGATCGGTGAAGGCCCAGATCTCCTTGATCAGCCGGTAATCCAGCTCCTTTGCCCATTTGCGGGTGAGGAAGGCGACGATCTCGGCGCGGCCGGTGATGAATTCGGCACGATTCCGCCAGCGGCTGTCCGGCGTATAGACGAGCGAGACGCGCTCGGGATCACGGCTGTTCCAGCCATCCTCGGCAAGACGGACTTTCTGGGTGGCGGTCTCAAGGGTGAAAGGCGGGACGAGGCTGGACATGAACTCTCCTGTACTGATTGGTTATTGTTGTACCTATCGGTGCACTCGTTGGCAAGCTGGCTCGAAGCGACGTTTCGCCTCAGAGGTCGCGATGCTGGCTCCATCGCAGCGGCAGGGCGTCCGGGCGAAGCACGATCGCTTCGGGCGTGAAGCGCCACAGCCGTTCCGMCCGTTGAAAGGTGGCGATCTCAGGCGAATCCAGCAGCACCTCGACCTTTCCCGTCATCTGCAGCATGTCGCCGCTTTCGAAATCGATGAACACCAGCCCCGCCTTCGGGTTGACGAGGAAATTACCGAGCGTGTTGAAGAACCGATTGCCGGGAAAGTCGGGAATGCTCAGCACGCCGTCGGCGCCGATATGGACGAAGCCGGCATTGCCGCCGCGATGGGACACGTCCACCTGCCGCTCGCCATTGTCGCGGTCGACATAGGAGGCGACGAAAAACGTATCGGCGCCCTCCACCATCTGTCGCGCCCGATCGTCGAGTTGGCCGGAATGAATGGGTGGCATCGTCGTGGGCATATCGGGATCGCGGACGAAGGCGGAAGAGCGAAGCTGGATATATTGCGGACAATTGCCAAAGCTCTGGCCGACGCGCACTTGGAAAGCTCCAGCATCCGTCCTGCGGATCACGCCGTTCAGCCGGTTGCGCCGCCGGGTCTCGAGCTGGATGCCGAGCATCGCGATCGCATCGCCGTCCTCCATGCCGGCGTCGGCAGGATCGGCTGCGTCGCGCGGCAGGCGGACCTCGAGAATCTCCGGCTCCGGCGAAGCCATGAAACCCGGGCGCTCAGCCCGCACCGTTGCCCAGACATCGCCCTTGGCATCGACGGCGCCGAGCACGACGAAAGGCAGCATCGGAAAGAAGGCGCGGTGCTGCTCCGGCATGGCCTTGCGGACGAATTTTCTTCCCGGCCCATCCATGCGTTCAGCGACACCGACACTGCGCTGCATGGCGAGTTCACCCACATGCCAGGGCGATGTGGCGTCCTGTCTTGTCTGCTCGAGCATCACGGCCTCCTTTTGAGCACCATTTGGGGAACCGGGACAGCGACCTGCCCCGGCGGCTTGTCACGCGGCAAGGCCGATCTTGGTCTTGCGAAAACCGACGAAACCCGGCAGCGCCTCAATGCGCGCAAGCCAGGCACGAACGCCTGGATAGGCCGAGATATCGACATTACCCTCCGGCGCATTGGCGATGTAGCTGTAGAGCGCCACGTCGGCGATCACAGGATTGTCGCCGAGCAGGAAGCTGCGGCCGTGGAGCTCCGCCTCGATCAGCGCGAGAATGCGGTGCGCCCGGCCGATCACCTCGTCGGTGCGGAAATCGGCGCCGAATACGGTGACCAGGCGCGCAGCACATGGTCCGTAGGCGATCTCGCCTGATGCAACCGAGAGCCATTTCTGTATCCGCGCCGCGGCCACCGCCTCTTCCGGCAGCCAGTCGGTGCGGCCGTATTTGCGCGCGAGATAGACGAGGATGGCAGAGGAATCGGCAATGACCGTGCCATTGTCGTCTAGCACCGGCACCTGGCCAAAGGGATTGAGCTTCAGAAAGTCCGGAGCCTTGTGGGCGCCTGCCGCCATGTCGACCTCGACCAGTTCATAGGGCACGCCAAGCAGCGACAGGAACAGGTGAGCCCGGTGCGAATGGCCGGAAAGCGGGTGATGATAGAGTTTCATGATGGTTCCTTTGGTCTTCTAATCGACGGGACGCGGTTGCCGATGGCCGCTTCGAACCATCTGCTACATAATTTACTGCCTTCCATCTGACTGCAGTAGAATGCTAATCTGGAAGGCATGTTACCAATTTATGGAAGGATAGAATGGATCGCCTCGACGCCATGACCGTGCTCCTTGCCGTCGTCGAACAGGGCAGCCTGTCGGCCGCCTCACGGCATCTGCGATCGCCGCTCGCGACCGTCAGCCGCAAGGTTTCAGAACTGGAAGCACATCTCAACGCCCAGCTGCTGCAGCGGAGCAACCGGAAGATCACGCTGACTGAAGCCGGCCGCTCCTATGTCGAGGCGGCGCGGGAGATTCTCGATCGGGTGGAAGAGGCGGAACGGACGGCAGCCGGTGAATACAGCACCCCGAAGGGCGAGCTGACGATGACCGCACCGATCGTCTTCGGGCGGCTGCATGTCCTACCCGTCGTCGTGGATTTCCTGAAAGCCTATCCCGATATCAATCTGAGGCTGATGCTTGGCGACCGGTTATCGAACCTCGTCGAGGATCATATCGACGTAGCGCTCAGGATCGGCAACCTGCCGGACAGCAACCTGATCGCCACAAGGCTCGGCGCGATCCGCCGTACGGTCTATGCCAGTCCGGATTATCTGACGCGGCACGCCCTGCCCCGGCATCCAGGCGATCTCGCTGGGCATGACTGCGTCACCTTCGAGGGTATGGCCTCGATGCTAAGCTGGACATTCACCGAGGGGAAACATGATCTCGCAGTGCCGATCCGCTCGCGGCTGGCCGTCAACACTGCCGAGGCCGCGGTCGATGCGGCTGTCGCCGGCCTCGGCATCACCCGCGTGCTCTCCTACCAGGCCGCACGCGCCGAGATGGCCGGCCTGCTGGTGCCGCTGCTCCAAGATTTCGAACCGCCGCCGGCGCCGGTGCATCTCGTCTATCCCGCGCAGGGACTGGTGCCGCTGAAGCTGCGGGCGCTGCTCGATTTCGCGACGCCGCGCCTGCGCGCTACGCTGAACAGGCCCTAAAGCGCGTCGCGATCTTTCAGATTCGCCCCTCGCGCTTTAGGTCTTTGTTTTTACGCATGTCGTTATCGCAAAACCGCTGCACAGTTTTGCGCGACATGCTTAGGCGAGCTTGCCCTCTTCCGCCTTGTAGAAATACTGGCTGGCGACCAGCCAGCCCTTCAGCGGCCGCAGCGGCGGAATGCAGGTGGCGAGCATGAAGGGACCGGTGACCAGAAGCTGCACCCAGATCGGCGCCGAAAAGGCCACCTCCAGCCAGACGCCGAGCAGCACGCTCGGGATGCAGGCGAAGCAGATGACGAAGAAGGCCGGGCCGTCGGCCGGATCGGCGAAGGAATAATCGAGGCCGCAAACCYCGCATTCCGGCTGCAGCGTCAGGAAGCCCTTGAACATATGACCTTGGCCGCAGCGCGGGCAGCGCCCCCTGATACCGGTCTGTATCGGAGGAAGTGGGGGATATTCCGTATCCATGACGATCTCGCTTTTCTGTGCCGCAGACATTGATGCGATCAATACCCTATAATGACTGCACGCAATATAATTACATTGGAAGGAAATTACCAGTCAATTCGCCAGAATGCCGCAGAGCTCCCAGCGCAGGCCGGCAGCAAGCTGACTGCAGATTTCCGAAGCAGCATTTGGGTGCGGCCGATCTGATTCTTGACCGCTTCCGGCTTTTGTCAGTGCCTAATCAGCCCGTGGCGGAATTCTGCGTCAGAAGAACGACGCCGCCATCTCAGGCGGGCCTTCCAGCGCATGGGCCATGAATTCCAGTGCGCCCTGCAGTTTCTCCCGGGTGATCGGTCCGCCAAGGCAGACGCGCACGGCCTCGGGTGCCGTGCCCTCGACCGTGAAGGCATCGCTTGCGACGACGCCGATGCCGGAAGAACGGGTATGGCTGCCGAAGGTGGAGCGGGTCCAGCCGTTGGAGAGCGGCAGCCAGATGTTGAAGCTGATCGGATCGGCGCGGTAGCTGCCGGCCGGCAGGATGGCAGCGACCATTTGCTGGCGGGCGGCGGCCTCAGCGCGGATGAAACGCAGGATCGTATCGGCGGTGCCGTCCTCGATCCAGCGGGTGGCGAGCGCCACGGTCAGTGGCGAGGCCATGACATTGTTGGCGCGCATGGCGCTGACGAAGGGCCACACGGCCTTGCTGTCAGGCGCCACGACATAGGCAAGGCGCAGACCCGCGCCGATGCATTTCGCCAGCCCGCCGATATGCCAGGTCAGATCGGGCGCCATGGCGGCGAGCGGCGCCGGGCCTTGCTGCGGAATGAAACCGTAGGCATCGTCTTCGACGATCGGTACATGATATTTGCGGGCGACGGCGCAGATCTCCTCGCGGCGCCTGGCCGGGATGGTCAGCGTCGTCGGGTTCTGCAGCGTCGGATTGAGATAGAGCGCCTTCGGTTTCAATCTCTCACAGGCGTCTGCAAAGGCATCCGGCAGGATACCGTCCTCGTCCATCGGCAAGCCGACCAGATTGAGCCGCAGCTGGGCGGCGATCGAGCGCATGCCGGGATAGGTGATGATTTCCGAAAGCACGGTTTCGCCCGGTTTCGCCAGCAGGCCAAAGATCGCCAGCAGGGCCGGATGGGCGCCGGGTGTGACGAAGATGCGCTCTTGCGAGGGCACCAGCCCGCGACGGCTGAGCCAGGAGGCAGCAGCCTCCTTGTCCATGCTGGAGCCGCCGAAACCCTGGTAGCGCAAAAGCGGAATGAGGCTCGCCGCCACCGCCGACATGCCCTCGCGCATGCGGGCGATCAACTCGGGGTCGTCCGGTTCCGGGGGCATGTTCATCGAGAAATCGACGATGGAGGCGCGGCGGGGATCGGGCGCAGCGTCGGGCGCGAATCCCTGGCGCTCCTTGTCCGCGCCACCGGTGACGAAGGTGCCTCGGCCGACATGCGAATCCACAAGCCCGCGCTTCTGCGCCTCGACATACCCTCTGGCCACCGTCGTGAAATCGACATTCAGCCGCTTGGCGAGTTCGCGTTGCGGCGGCAGCCGATCCCCAACCACCAGATGCCCGCTGCGCAGATCCATTTCAATCACATCCGCGATCGCCATATAACGGGGGCTGCTGCTGCGGCTGAGATCGGGATGCCAGTCTTTCATGTCGTGATCCGTGTCAGTCTGATTCCTGATGAGATTGACCGTATATTGTTGCACAATGCCGCTGTCACGAAAAATGTCGCGCCTCCGAGTCCGCAGAGCGACGCAGGACGGAATGCCACAGCTTTTGCGCACGCCTTGATACGTTTAATGACGGATTGTCGCCGGATTTGACTACTATTTGCGCAAATACAATCTGGCATGGCGACCGCGCTGTCGCAGGCCGATTTCGGCAGCGTGCGCGCCAATGACGCTTTCACCCGAGAGGGCCCGGGTGAGGCGCGAGGATGGCAAGACAATCGGCAGCGTCTTCAGCGCGCATTGACGAGGGTTTGCCGCGCGCTATGGCTTCAGGCGTGCGCCGCGAAAGCGTCAATGCCGGTCAGCCTTGCCGACAAGATCCACAAGCGTGCCGCCTCCTCGGGATCGGCTGCATGGTCGCTGACGCCGCCGGGTGCTCCATCGGCTGCGCGGATGGCGATATCGCAGTCCTCGCAATAGAGGCCTCCCATACCGTCGAGTTGCGGTGAGGTCGCCGCCCAAACCTGCGTGGCGGCGCCCTGGGATGGCGTCTTGAATGTCGGGTCAATCGGATTGCCGTCCGCATCGATCCAGCCGGCACCGACCATTTCCTCCTTTGCGAGATAGCGCTGCAAGGGGGTAAAGATCTTGCCCGGGTGCAGCGAGAAGGCGCGGATGCCGGTGTCGCGCCCGAGCCTGTCCAGATGCACGGCGAAAAGTGCGTTGGCGGTCTTCGACTGGCCGTAGGCCTGCCATTTGTCGTAACCGGTCTCGAATTGCACATCCTCCCATCGTATGGCCGAGTTGCCATGGCCACCGGAGGAAACCGAAACGATGCGAGCGCCGCGCGAGATCGCCGGCCAAAGGTGGTTGACCAAGGCGAAATGGCCGAGATGATTGGTCGCGAACTGTGCCTCCCATCCTTCGCCGACACGCGTTTCCGGGCAGGCCATGATGCCGGCGCTGTTGATCAGGATGTCGATGCTGCGGCCAGACGCGACGAACCGCTCGGCAAAGACGCGAACGCTTTCGAGGTCGGAAAGGTCGAGCCGATCAATCTCTACGCCATCGATACCGGCGACCGCGCTGCGCGCCGCCTCGATGCTCCTTGCGCCGATGGTCACCTTGGCGCCGGCGCCCGCCAGAGCGCGCGTGGTCTCGAGCCCGAGGCCGGAATGGCCGCCGGTGACGATGGCGCGCTTGCCGGAAAGATCGAGACCGGCCAGAACCTCGCCGGCCGTCGTGTGGGCTCCAAATCCGGAGCCGATGGGGACTTGTTTGTCATTCATGATAATTACCTTTGTTCTGCGACGTTGGCGTCGCTCGGGATGACGGTCGCGAGAATAAGGCGTGGTCTCCAGACGATCCATGCGCTAAAATCCGACATCTCTTCGCCATCGTCCGGATTTTTACATGGACCCGTTATCCGATGTTCTCGCATTGCTCAAACCGCGCAGCTATGTTTCCGCGGGGCTTGACGCCGGCGGCGCCTGGGCGATCGATTTTCCGCCCCCTGATGGCATCAAGTTCAACGCGGTGATTTCAGGCGCCTGCTGGCTGAGCGTCGATGGCGTCCCCGAAGCTGTCCGCCTGGAGGAAAGCGACTGCTTTCTGCTGACGCGCCGCCGAGCCTTTCGTCTCGCCAGCGATCCGGGTCTCGAAGCGATCCCCTCCGATGCGATCTATTCGATCGCCCGCGACGGCATTGCGACTTGCAACGGCGGCGGCGATTTCTTCCTGATCGGCAGCCGCTTTTCCTTTTCGGGAGGAAATTCGGACATCCTTCTCGGAATCCTGCCGCCGATCGTCCATGTGAAGAGGGATTCCGATCACGCCGCCGTGCTGCGCTGGTGTCTCGATCGGATGACGCGCGAATTGCGCGACCAGCAGCCGGGTGGCTTTCTGATGGCGGAGCATTTTGCTCATGTCATGCTCATGCAGGTGTTGCGCCTCCATGTCGCATCGCCGAATGCGCGCGGCGTCGGCTGGCTTTTCGCGCTTACCGACCGGCGGATCGGTGCGGCTATCGCTGCCCTGCATGCCGATCCAGCCCGCAAGTGGACCTTGCAGTCGCTGGCTGAACGGGCCTCGATGTCCCGGTCCAGTTTTGCTCTCCACTTCAAGGAAAAGGTCGGGCTTGCGCCGATGGATTATCTGACGCGCTGGCGCATGCTTCTCGCAGGTGACCGATTGACAAACTCGGCCGAAGCAATTGCCGGTGTCGCCCTGTCGCTCGGTTATGAATCCGAAAGCGCATTCAGCACCGCTTTCAAGAGAGTGATGGGATGCTCGCCGCGGCAATATGGTCGCGCTCAGCCGCCCGCCGGTGCCATGCGAGATAGTCTCGGCCCTCAGTGAAACCTTGATTGGTGCAGACATCGGAGGGAGGTCGCGCGTTGGCCTGCCGAAATTCCGTCCGATACGGTCTTGCACCCGCCGTCCATTCTCTTACCTATCAAGGAAGAATGCGCCGGATTTCGGCCTTTCGCGCCGGTGCCCATCGGGATGAAAGCATGAATATCGATCCGATTTTGCGGTCAGTCGTGGCCGTCCGTTCCTCCATTCCGGAAGATGCATTCACGGCGGAGACGCTGGGCACTGTCCGGGAGGGCAGCGGCGTGGTCATTCGCGACAACGGGCTGGTGCTGACCATCGGTTATCTCATCACCGAGGCCGAAGAGGTCTGGCTGACGACCCATGAGGGGCGCGTGGTTCCCGCGCATGCACTTGCCTATGATCAGGAAAGCGGCTTCGGCCTGGTGCAGGCGCTTGGACCCCTGAATGCGCCTGCGGTGGATCTCGGCGACGCGGCGACGGCCAAGGCCGGCGATCCCGTCGTGCTGGCCGATGGCATCGGAGAATTCGTCCAGGCAAATATCGTCGCCCGGCAGGAATTTGCCGGCTATTGGGAATATCTGCTCGACGAGGCGATTTTCACGGCACCAGCCCATCCCTCATGGGGCGGTGCAGCACTGATCGGTTCGGACGGCAAGCTTCTCGGCATCGGTTCGCTTCGCCTGCAGATGAGTGATGGCGACGAGGTTGCCGATATCAACATGGTCGTGCCGATCGACCTTTTGCCGCCGATCCTTGACGATCTCTTGAACCGCGGCCAGGTCAACAGGCCGCCGCGGCCCTGGCTCGGCGCCTTCTCCGCCGAGAGCAATGGCGGCGTGGTGGTCATGAGCGTGGCCGAAGGCGGTCCGGCCGCCCAGGCGGGCCTGCGTCAGGGCGATATCATTTCGGAGATCCGTGATGAAGAGGTCGATGGCCTGGCCGATTTCTACCGCAAGCTCTGGAGCAGCGGCCCGGCCGGCGCCGAAATCCCCATGCGGATCCTCAGGAACGGCCGGGAAGCCTGGCTGCGCATCAAATCCGCCGACCGCAACAGCTTTCTTAAGAAACCGCAGCTGCAGTAAGGTCGCGCCAACGTCGTGAAAGCCGCTGGCGCTCATTCGAGCGGATTGTCCGGGCATCCTTATCCCCCTCAGAGATTTTCCGGTGTGATTGTCAGGAAGCGCACCGGCTCGGCGCTGACCTCCACCTCAATCAGACCCAGCCTGTTCAGGGCAAGGTCTATCGATCGCCTCGCCTGCACCTCCGGCGCCTGGTCGAGCACGATCGACATGATGCCGCGGCTGAGATAGTCCTGCGTCTCTCCCGTCAATTCGTGGCCGACCCAGAACGGCCGCCCAGCCCTGTTTGCCTCGAGCACCCTGGCAACGCCCTTGTTGTCGCCGCCTGCACTATAGACGCCGATGATGCCGGGTTCGCGCCGGAGTGCCGCTTGCAGCAGTTCGATGGCATTGTGCTCGTCATCGAGGTCGAACATGACCTCGATGAAACGATGTTCGTTTGAACCCTCATTCGAAGCCTTGTCCGCGAGATAGCTGGAGAAGCCGCGGATCCGCTCCTTATGGTTCTCATAGGCGCCGCTGTGGCAGAGAGCGACGAACGAACCGGCGCGCTGCGCCAGCATGCCCGACATGTAGTGAGCCGCAGTGCGTCCGGCAGCATAGTTGTCGATGCCGACATAGGGCAATTCGGGGGCAGGACGGGTCATGATCTGGACGACGGGAATGCCGAGACCGGCCGCCTTGCRCACGCTGGTGACGACATCGGCATGGTCGGGCGCAACCACGATCAGCGCCGACCGGCGTGCCGTCGGGTTGGCGATGTAGCGAGCGAATTGCGCCGGCTCGTTCTCGCGGACGAAGGTGCGGTGAACGACAATGCTGTCGTCGAGCGAGGCGGCGATGCGCTCGAACGCCCGGTTCAGACGCGAGTAGAAGCTGGTCTCCGGACGAACGAGGATCACCTCTATCCGGATCAGGCCGCGATGGGCGACCGGCAGGCTTTGCCGGTATTCAAGCCGTCTTGCCGCCAGGAAGACTTTCTCCACCGTCTCCGGCCGCACGCCGCCGCGGCCGTTGAGGACGCGCTCGACGGTGGCGGTGCCAACGCCGGCTTGCCTTGCGACATCCTTCAAAGTCACCTTCATCAAGCTCACTCACTCCCCAAGCTGACACAGCAGAGCACCGGGCTGCTGCGCGGTCAATGATCAAATTTGATCAAGGAAGCATTGGAGCATGGGGGCGCCGCGGCAGTATCGTGCTGGCAATCCGGGAGGAGCACCGGACGTCCGAAACAAACGAGATCAAGGATCATCCGCCGGCCCGATGCGGCCGGGGGATGACGGAGGAACCAGATGAAGATCGCACTCGACCCGCATATGCACCGTCACCTCAACCTGCGCGACCTCTGCCGCAAGGCGGCGGAGCTCGGCTACGAGCATATCGAGCTTTCACCGCGCGACGACTTTCTGCCCTGGTGGGTGCGCCCGCGGGCGCACAAGGAACGCATCGCGGAATTCAAGGCGGCCCTGAAGGATCACGGCGTCCAGCTCGCCTCGATCCTGCCGATGTACCGCTGGGCGAGCCCGCATGAGGACGAGCGGCAGGCGGCGGTGCGCTACTGGAAGGAAGCGATCACGATCGCCGCCGAAATGGGCTGCGACACGATGAACTCGGAATTCGGCCGCGGGCCGTCGCCGGATCGCAGCCACCGCGCCAGCTGCTGCGGCGGCATGCATACCCACGAGCACAGCGAGGCCGCCTGGTGGCGCTCGATAGAAGAACTCGTTCCGGTGTTCGAGCGCGAAGGCGTCACGCTCAACATGGAACCGCATCCGGAAGACTGGTGCGAAACGCTGCATCCGGCGATCGACATGCTGAAGACCATCGGTTCGAAGAACGTCAAGTTCCTCTACTGCGCGCCGCATACCTTCTATTTCGGTGACGACATGGCGCAGATGATCCGCGATGCCGGCCCGCTGATTGCCCATGTGCATGTGGCCGATACCTATAATCACAAGGCCTCATCCGGGCTGCGCTACATCATCAATCCGCCGGGCGCGAAGGTCACCATCCATCAGCACATGGATATGTACCAAGGCGAGATCAATTGGGATGTCTTCTTCTCCTCGCTCGCCGCGGTCGGATTCGACGGCATCATCACCGCCTGCGTCTTCGGCTGGGAGGAGCGCGCCGACGATTCCGGGCGCTTCATGCGCTCCGAAATCCAGAAATATGTCGACAAATACTGGCCCGGAAAACTTGGCTGATCGTCAACATCCGCCCCGGCACCACTATCAGGAATAAAACCGTGACCATCACCATTACGACAGCCCCCTGTTGCTGGGGCGTGGACGACGTCAACAATCCAAACCTTCCCGCCTGGGAACGCGTCTTCGACGAGGCGGCGGCGGCCGGCTATGGCGGCCTCGAACTCGGCCCCTATGGTTACGTGCCGCTCGATGATGCGCTCGTCGCCAAGGCGCTCACCGAGCGCAATCTCTTCATCGTCGCCGGCACGATCTTCGACGATCTGGTCTCTCCTGAAAACCGGGAGACATTGCTGCGGCAGACGGATGAGATTTGCGCCGTCATCACCAAGTTGCCGCAGCCGGATCAGGTGGCAGGCCAGCGGTTCAGGACACCCTATCTCACAGTGATGGACTGGGGCCACGACGAGCGCGACTATGCCGCCGGCCATTCCGATCGTGCACCGCGTCTCGATGACAAGGCCTGGGCCGGGATGGTCGCCAATATCACGGCGATTGCTGAACTCGCTCAGCGCAAATATGGCGTGCGCGCCGTCATCCACCCGCATGCGGGTGGCTATATCGAATTCGCCGATGAGATCGAGCGGGTGGCAAGAGACATTCCGCAGGAGATCGCCGGCTTCTGCCTCGACACCGGCCATAGCTATTATGCCGGCATGGATCCCGTGGAGATGCTCCGCCGCTATGCCGACAGGCTCGATTACGTCCACTTCAAGGACATCGACCAGACCGTCTTCGATCGTGTGCTTGGCGAGACGATCCGCTTCTTCGATGCCTGCGGACAGGGCGTGATGTGCCCGATCGGCCGCGGCGTCATCGATTATCCCGCCGTCAAGCGAACGCTCGAGGAGATCGGCTATCACGGCTTCATCACCGTCGAGCAGGAGCGTGATCCGAGGAATGTCGCCGGCAGCCTCGAAGATGTGAAGCAAAGCCGCGATTACCTCAGGTCGGTTGGTTTTTAGGGAAAAGATGATGACGAATGACAGGCGAAAGCCGATCCGTTGGGGCATGGTCGGCGGCGGCAGAGGCAGCCAGATCGGCTATATTCATCGCTCGGCAGCGCATCGCGACGACGTCTTTGCCCTTGCGGCGGGTGCCTTCGATATCGATCCGGAACGCGGCCGCGCGTTCGGCGTCGATCTCGGGCTCGACGAAGCCAGGAGCTACCGGGACTATGCGGCGATGTTTGCGACTGAGGCCCGGCGGGCCGACGGCATCGAGGCCGTGTCGATCGCGACACCCAACAACACCCATTTCGCGATCTGCAAGGCAGCGCTCGAACATGATCTGCATGTGATCTGCGAAAAGCCGCTCTGCTTCACGACCACCGGGGCTGAGGAGTTGAAGACGCTGTCCCAGGCGCGCGGCCGTATCGTCGGCGTGACTTATGGCTATGCCGGCCACCAAATGATCGAACAGGCGCGTGCCATGGTCAGGAATGGTGATCTCGGCGAGATCCGCATCGTCAACCTGCAATTTGCCCATGGTTTCCATAGCGCTGCGGTGGGGGAGCAGAACCCCGCGACACGCTGGCGCGTCGATCCGAAATTCGCAGGCCCCAGCTATGTCCTCGGCGATGTGGGGACCCACCCGCTTTATATCGCCAAGGTCATCTTGCCGCACCTGAAGATCAGGCGGCTCCTCTGCACCCGCCAGAGCTTCGTCAAAAGCCGCGCGCCGCTCGAAGACAATGCGGTGACCCTGATGGAATATGACAATGGCGCGATCGCCACCATCTGGTCGAGCGCCGTCAATGCCGGCTCCATGCATGGCCAGAAGATCCGCATCGTTGGCTCGAAGGCCAGCATCGAATGGTGGGACGAGCGGCCGAACCAGCTCTCCTACGAGATCCAGGGCGAACCGGCCCGCATCCTCGAGCGCGGCATGGACTATCTCTACCCCGAGGCCAGGATCGACGACCGGATCGGCGGCGGTCACCCGGAAGGTCTCTTCGAAGCCTGGGCGAACCTCTATCGCCGCTTCGGCTTTGCCATCAACAATGAGCGCGGCCTCGCCCCTGCGGGGATCGAAGACCTCGTCTTTCCCGATGTCGATGCCGGACTGGAAGGGGTGCGCTGGGTGGAAAACTGCGTGCGGTCCGCCGATGCTGGCGGGATCTGGCTGGATTACAGCTAGGATCCTCTCCTCAGATCGCACCGTATGCCGGCTTTACACGGCTGCGCTGGAGATCTGTCCAAGAACGCCTTCATACCCCCTCTCAGATAAGCTGATCGTCATCTTCCGTTGCCTGGGGCGCGCGGCGACGCGTGCTGTCATTGGCGGCTTTCTTATGCTCGTCGGCAGCTGCCTTGCGGATTTTCTGGAAGCGGTTGTCGCCCGCGTCTTCTGCGGCTGGCTGCGGGTCGGTCTTTTTCACGAAACGGATCACGGGTCATTTCCTGCTTTGACAGTGGCAGCGCTCCGCACCATATCGGAGCGCTCTGGAAAATGGTGTCAGACGGCAAGCGCGGTGGCGCAGGCTTGAACACTTCGGCTGTCGGGAGAGGTTTGCCCAGGCATGGTCGCCCAGCCGCCGGCCTCGACAAACTGACGCTGCTTGTAGCCTTCGGTAATCGCCTTGAACTCGATCAGTTTAGCGCTCGCATCCGGCGCCGCCTTGAACCGCTCGACGCAAATGGCGGACGCCAGCTCTCCGCGTGCGATGTCGCCGGCGGCGGCTGCCGCTTTGCTTGATGTGCCGCCTGTTACCCAACCTCCCCAGCTGAATCCGATGATCATCGTGGCGATCGCCGTGACGACGCAGGCCCAGGCGAGAAGCGTCTTGGATGGCTGATAACTGTCGAAACGCTGGGTAATCGATGTCTTGCTGCTGCTCTGCACGGACATTGGAATTCTCCTTGTCTGTTGTTCGGATTGTGCCATCCGGCGACGCCGGAACGGTTCAGGCTGGCTCAGTATCCCATAGCGCCCATGCCACCATTTCCGGCAGCAGACGCTGTGTCTCTTGCGGGAATGTCGGCGATCATCACCTCGGCGGTGATCAGCAGCGCCGCGATCGAACCGGCGTCCTGCAGAGCGGTGCGGACGACCTTGGCAGGATCGACGATGCCGGCCTCGATCATATCGACATAGGTCTCCGTCTGTGCGTCGAAGCCCTGATTGTGATCATTGCTGCCGGCGAGTTTTCCGACGACGATCGAGCCCTCGAACCCGGCATTGTCGACGATCTGCCGGATCGGGGCTTCGAGCGCCCTGATCACGATCGAGATGCCCGCCGTCACGTCGGCGTTCTCCCCGGTCAGTCCCGTCAGCGCCGACTTCGCGCGCAACAGTGCCACGCCGCCGCCGGGCACGATGCCCTCTTCGACCGCCGCACGGGTGGCGTTCAGCGCATCGTCGATGCGGTCCTTCTTTTCCTTGACCTCCGTCTCGGTCGCGCCGCCGACGCGGATGACCGCGACGCCGCCGGCGAGTTTCGCCAGGCGTTCCTGCAGCTTTTCCTTGTCGTAGTCGGAGGTGGTGTCTTCGATCTGCGCCTTGATCTGCTGGATGCGCGCCTGGATGGCCGCCTTCTCGCCGGAGCCGTCGATGATCGTGGTGGTCTCCTTGTCGATCAGCACACGCTTGGCGTGGCCGAGCATATCGAGCGTGACGTTCTCGAGCTTGATGCCGAGATCCTCGGAAATCATCTGGCCGGCGGTCAGCACGGCAATGTCTTCCAACATGGCCTTGCGGCGATCCCCGAAGCCCGGCGCCTTGACGGCCGCGACCTTCAGGCCGCCGCGCAGCTTGTTGACGACAAGCGTCGCCAGCGCCTCGCCTTCGACGTCCTCCGAGATGAGGAGCAGCGGTTTGCCGGTCTGTACGACGGCTTCCAGGATCGGCAGCATCGCCTGCAGGCTGCCGAGTTTCTTCTCGTGAACGAGGATATAGGGCTCCTCCAGTTCCACGCGCATCTTCTCGGCATTGGTGACGAAATAGGGCGAGAGATACCCACGATCGAACTGCATGCCTTCAACGACATCGAGTTCGGTCTCGGCGGTTCGCGCCTCTTCGACTGTTATGACGCCCTCATTGCCGACCTTGTCCATCGCCTTGGCGATCATCTCGCCGATGGTGGCGTCGCCATTGGCGGCAATGGTGCCGACCTGTGCGATCTCGGCTGACGATTTGACCTTCATCGCCCTCGCCTGGATTTCCTTGACGACGGCGGTAACGCCGAGATCGATGCCGCGCCTGAGATCCATGGGGTTCATGCCGGCAGCGACGAGCTTTGCGCCTTCGCGGAAGATGGAGGCGGCGAGCACTGTTGCCGTCGTCGTGCCGTCGCCGGCAAGATCATTGGTCTTCGAAGCCACCTCGCGCACCATTTGCGCGCCCATGTTCTCGAACTTGTCTTCGAGCTCGATCTCCTTGGCGACGCTAACGCCGTCCTTGGTAATGCGCGGTGCGCCATAGGCCTTGTCAATGACGACGTTGCGACCCTTCGGGCCAAGCGTCACCTTGACGGCGTTGTTAAGCAATTCGACGCCGCGCAGCAGGCGGTCGCGCGCGTCGGTGGAGAATCTGATTTCCTTGGCAGACATGATGTTTCTTCCCAGTTCGATCTTGAGATGCGGGTCGGAAATTCGACCCTCAGGCGGCTTTGTCAGCAGCCGCTTCGGTCTTTTCGACGATGCCCATGATGTCGGTCTCCTTCATGATCAGAAGGGTTTCGCCATCGATCGTGACCTCTGTGCCCAACCACTTTCCAAACAGAATGAGATCGCCGACCTCGACATCAAGCGGGACCAGAGTGCCGCTTTTGTCGCGCAGGCCCGGGCCGACTGCGACCACTTCACCTTGCTGCGGCTTCTCCCTGGCGGTGTCTGGAATGATGATCCCGCCCTTGGATTTGACATCGCCTTCCGCACGTCGAATGACGACGCGGTCGTGAAGTGAACGGAATTTCATAGAGGTCTTTCTGCTGCCGGCGCGTATGGCGGCTGCAGTACATAAATAGCACCCGTGGCACTCGATTGATAGGAGTGCTAATAAATATTGTCCACCAAGGGAATTTCTTGAAAAATTCAGGAAATCAATTTGAACGGATATTTTGTATTAATCCAGAAATGAAAAGAATTTTTTCGCCGTCGCGCTCAATTTTATTTAGCATATCGTGACGTTAATTTAGCGTTTTTTATAGATAAATCCGAATTATCTTGATTTAAACTCAATCAAGGCGCAATGATAGACCTCGTCGATTTGGCCGACTTGGCTTCGCGGTGTCAGAGACCTACGACCCGCCATCACCACTGAATTCTCGATAGCGAATGTATGACGTCGTTCCGGCGTTCATTTCGCCTGTTCCGATCCGGAATGAGCTTGGCGCTGACCGCGGATGTACCGGCAGCCTCGAGTTCGTCCGGCTCGGATCTCAACGATACAGGAACGCTTCAGTGTATTCCTGCGGAGGCCTCAGCCGTGACAAGTCGCACCACAGAAACCGTCGTCCGTTTTTCATCTCCATTCCGCCTGCCCGGTTTCGACGGGGCGCAGCCAGCCGGAGAATACCGCGTCGATTATGACGAGGAATTGATCGATAGCGTTTCCAGGCTTGCCTGGCGACGGGTCGGCGCCTTCATCCACTTGCCGGCGATCGCCGCGCAGAGTTCGACGCAGCAGATGATGCCTGTCCACCTGTCAGATCTCGAAACCGCGCTCGAAAAGGACCACAAACTGTCATGACCGCTACGCGCATCCCGCAACGCAATGGACGCTCGATCCGACGCGAGGCAGCAACACATATCTTCAAGGTGGGGCAGACCGTCCGGGTGAAGGACGGGTTCCTGGTCGTTCCCTCCAAGCTCCCCGAGACATACCGCATTACCGCTACGCTGCCTCTGAGAGGAAATGTGCTGCAATACCGCATCCGCAGTGACGATGAACGTCATGAGCGGGTCGCGACGGAAGACAGCCTGGAACTGGTAAACCTATCGCCCGCCGGCAGCGGCGCAACACTGATCGAGAGGACGTTTGGCCATGGCCACGGCCCGAATGACGAAAGGTTGACATCGTGAACAGCCATGAAGACGAAGCCGAACGAAGACGGAATGCCTTTGCCGTCGGCACATGGGAAGACAAATGTGGCGCGTCCGGTCGCTACTCCATGGAGATCGAACACGACCGCCGGATCGAATCCGCCCGTTCGTCGACCGTCTATCGTGTCTCAGCAGGCGTTCCAGTGCTCGCCGACCATGCCATGACCGGCAAGAGCCGTTCGGAGGCCGGGAACGACATGATGTCCTTCAATCTTCTCAACATAGGATACCGGAAGGAATGGCTCAGGCTGTCGGACGCCGCTCGGAGTGCTCGTGAGACCCCGCCGGTTCAACCGTGGCGCTAGCCTTCCTGAACCAAAGCCGTAGCTTCGATGCGGCGAGAAATGCTGTGCGCTTCGTCGGCCATGACGGCATGTTCCAGGTGTTGTTCTTCATCGAGGTTGGCGCTCTGGCGAAATCCGACACCGCATTGCAAAGAACCGAGCCTTCGGAAACGAATTGGCTTTCGTTATTCGACGCCCTGCGCAACTCCATTCAGGACGTGGCACACAAAGCCTATTCCTACCGCCGCCGCGCCTTCTATACTCTAACTGCGGCGGACTTCCGCTAGGCGGATCCGGACGCGCGAGAACGCTCCATGTTGATCCGTTACGGCTATGAAATTACGCTGACCTGCCCGCAGCCGACCGCATTGGTATGCCTGTTGTCGGTTCATGATGATCGTGCGGCCGACATCAGAATTCCGGAAACGGTCTTCACCACGCCCGATGTTCCCACTTCGACTTATCGCGACCTCTTCGGCAACCGCTGTCTCCGGCTGATTGCCCCGGCGGGCGACCTGACCATATGGGGCGATGCGACGATCGAAGACGACGGCAAACCGGACAGGTCGCTGCCAGGCGCCAGGGAGCTCCCGGTTTCGGAATTGCCGGATGATTGCCTCGTCTACCTGATGGGCAGCCGCTATTGCGAGACGGATCGTCTCAGTCAAATTGCGTGGGATATGTTCGGCACCGTCTCACCTGGCTGGGGCCGCGTTCAGGCGATCTGCGACTTCGTTCACGGCCACATCCAATTCGACTACATGCAGGCGCGATCGACGCGGACAGCCTTCGAGGCGTTTCACGAACGTGTCGGCGTCTGTCGCGACTTTGCGCATCTCGCGGTGGCGTTGTGCCGTTGCCTCAACATTCCTGCCCGATATATCAATGGCCATCTCGGCGACATCGGTATTCCGGTCGTCGATCCGATGGACTTCAGCGCCTGGATCGAGGTCTTCCTGGACGGTGCATGGCATACATTCGATCCGCGCAACAATACGCCGCGGATTGGTCGTATCATCGTCGCACGCGGGCGCGACGCCGCCGACATACCGCTCATCAATTCCTTCGGTCCGCATGTGCTGAAGGCGTTTCGAGTCTGGACCTATGAGGTGACGAACCTGCAACAGATGCAAAGCGTCGCCGGGGGCGCTGTTTAGAACGAGACCCGGGCGGATGCGCGGCAATGTCCAGCCTCAGGCTTTGCCGCAGGCGCCTGCAGTCGGCGGACTGCCTGTCCCACAGTAGCTCCTGGCCGAACTGCGCCCTCCCCCAAAATCACGTGACAGCGTTGCTCGCCTTGTCTTAACTAGCACATTGCCGGTTCAGGGCCGACTCGCACCGAAAGCCGGTGCGGATGTCTTCGAGTGGAGGGCCACTTCTCGCTCGGTCTCAAAAACATGATGATCGGGCCGGAGATCGATCCCGGCGTGCCGGTCCTCGTTGCCGACCGCTCCGGGCCGCTTGGGCTTGCGCTGAAAAGCGGCAATTTCGGCGCCCCCGATTTCTTCGCCAAGGCGCTGGACAGGATCGCCGGCCATGAATGATCCACACCCACGATACAGGCCCCTTCGTTGACTTAAAGCGCATAGCAATCTTTCAGATTCGCTCCTAGCGCTTTAAGTCTTTGTTTTGCGCATGTCGTTGTMGCAAAATCGCTGTAGACTTTTGCTCGACATGATCTGGTTGAAAGATGTTGGCGTCGAGCCATCTTGGGTGTGAGCAATCCTTCGGGGATTAGCGGAAGATAGGGAGTTCGCAGTTGATGTTCGATCATATCTCCATCGGCGTAAAAGACCTCGAAAGAGCTCGCCGTTTCTACGATGYGGCGCTGGCGCCGCTCGGATATGAGCGCCTGTCCAATTCCGACACCATGATCGGCTATGGCCCGGAAAGGGTCGGGCTCTGGGTGATGCAGGTCGAACAGCCCGTGGTTGCCGACATGCGATCCGGGCTGCATTTCTGCTTCGTCGCGCCTGATGAGGCCGCGGTCGATGCCTTTCACGCGGCGGCCGTCGCATCCGGCGGCACGGATAATGGTGAACCGGGTGTGCGGCCGGATTATGGGCAATTCTATTACGCCGCCTTCATCATCGACCCGGACGGCTACCGCCTCGAAGCGTATTTTCACAAAGGCGAGCTGTAACCGGCCGCCCTAACCTTTTGTTTTCACGCAATTCCGGACCGCTGCGCAGTTTTGCTGGAATTTGCGCTGTCTTTTGTTCTGCGCAATTCCGGACGCAAAACCGCTGTGCACTTCTGCTGGAATTGCTTTAGGCTCCAAACCCAATCAAGCCATTGATCAAAATGGATCGCTGTGATTCATTACGATGACAATGGGAGTTTTGATGATGGCAGGAGAGTTCTGGCTTGATGATCAGCAGTGGGCGGTGATTGCGCCTCTACTTCCCACGAACCAACCCGGTGCTCATCGCACTGACGACCGTCGAGTGATTAGTGGAATCATCCATGTCCTGCCCGTCGAGTGATTAGTGGAATCATCCATGTCCTGC
>NZ_JBFTQY010000019.1:0-101444 GCF_056399245.1 Rhizobium sp. 01N447_2 | reverse complement strand
GATCACTCGTGATCYCTGGTGGCTCGTACGGCAACGGCGTCAAACCGATTGCCCGAGAGGTCCATGCTGTTGAATATGTCTCGGACGACTTTCGCAATTTCTTCTGCGGAAGCGCCCTTGGCGCGTTCTTCCTGCATACGGCGTCTCACAAGCTTTTCCAAATCTGACATAGTTCACCTCATCAAATCCGGCGCGAGCAGAGTTTGGCGCCGAGACCGATCACAGGCAAGTTACGTTTTATTTAGAATGGCTTACCGATTGGTAATGTTAGAGCATGTCGCGCAAAAGTGTGCGGCGGTTTTGCGATAACGACATGCTTAAAACTAAAGCGCGATGTAGCGGTCGGCGCGATGATTGATGGCGACGAAGAGGTTGAGGACGACGGCGCCGAGCACCGAATAAAAGACGACAGGCGGCGTGGTGACGAAGAAGGCGGCGGCGAGCACGCACATGTCGATCGCGAGCTGGACGAGGCCGGCACGGATGCCGAAACGCTCCTGCAGGTAGATGCCGAGAATGCCGACGCCGCCAAGGCTGGCGCGGTGGCGATAAAGCGCCAGGAGGCCGAAGCCGAGCAGCAGGCCGCCGAGAAGGGCCGCCCAGGCCGGATGAATGCTCGAAATGGACAGGAAGCGCGACTGCACATCGGCAAGCACCGAGGTCAGGCCGATGGCGATGAAGGTCTTGATGGTGAAGGCCATGCCGAGGCGCTTCCACGAGAGATAGAAGAACGGCAGGTTGAGCAGGAAGAAGGCGAGGCCGAAATTGACGCCGAAGGCATAATGCAGGAGGAAGGCCACGCCGGCCGTGCTGCCGGTGAGAAGGCCGGCGCTGGCGAGCACATAAAGGCCGAGCGCCGCAACGAAGCTGCCGGAGAATATGCCCTGTACATCTTCGATCGGGGTGTGGCGCGTCGCAGTCGTATTCCAGAAGCCAAGGGCATTGATGAGCCGTGTCATGTCGCCAGTCTCCACGGCAGACGAGTTCAAGAACGCGCTTGGGAAGATCTGCGCGCGACGGAATTTTGGATCATGAAAGGAGCCCGAGCGCCTCGGCGTTAATTGCCAAGCTCTCTGCCGATGCGGTGCAGTATCGGGTTTTTCGGCCTTTCGATCAAGCGAAATAGGTAAGCAATGCTGACCTATTAAAAAATCGCAAGAAATGTTCGCTCACACGGGCTTATGCGTAAGGAACAGAATGCCGGAAACCGGTTTTCCGCCATCTTTGCGAATGACCGATTTGACGATCTTGAGGATTTGGAAGCCGTGACGGGCAAGAAGCATCCTGACATAGCTTTCCGAATGGGCGTAGCGCAGCGACGGAGCGAGGTGAAAGCCGTCGCCCTCACCTGCATCCTCGACGGAAAAGGCGATATCGGCGCCTGGTGCAGCGAGCTCTCCAACGATGGCAAAGACGCTTTCGAGATTGCCGAGATACATCAGCACATCGGCTGCCGTCACCAGGTCGGCGCGACGGCGCGCCGCATCTGCAAAGAGGCCGGAGAGCTCGGGCGCGAGCGAGAGATCGGCCTGGGCGAGACTGTCATAGACCCGTTTCTCGGCAGCCTTCGCCAGCATGTTCTGCGAGAGGTCGAAGCCTTCGAGGCGGCCGGCAAAGCTACGGATTTCCGGGCCGAGCAGGCCGGTGCCGCAGCCGAGATCGACGGCCAGTTCGTAACACCTGCCGGTGGAGGCGACGAGCGCTGCGAGCTTCTGCGGGACATTGTAGTCGAGCTTATCGACAAGTGCTGATTCGAACCGATCGGCATAGTCGTCGAAGAGGCGCTCGACATAGCGGCTCGGCGGCAGGTCAGGCGTGGCCGCGTCGCCGAGAAGGGCGAGTTTGAGGGCAGCGCCGAAAATGTCTTCGGGATCGAGGGCAAGCGTCTTGCGATAGGCCTCGATCGCGGCTTCACCCCTGCCCGCCTCTTCCAGATAGGTGGCGAGGCGATACCAGCCGGCTGCCCAGGCGGGCACGAGTTCGAGGGCCTGCTCCATCAGCTCGGCAGCCGCTTCCGGCTCGCCGCCTTCCTCGAGCATCCTGGCATAGTCGGCGCGGCGGTCGGCAATGACATCGCCGGAGGAAAGCTGGTGGGGCTGCATCAATGGACCTGTAGCTGTTTCTTTTACGCATGTCGTTGCCGCAAAACCGCTGCACACTTTTGCGCGACATGCGTCGGCCCGCATCTGGCGGCGGCCACAAAAAAACTCAAGTCCTATTTCAGAGGCGAAGCGGCCAATTCCGGAAAGGGCTTGCGGGCAGCACGCCGCGACCTTATTCCAAGGGCAAACAGGAGATGGCTTATGTCCGATCAGGCGAACAGGTTCCTCGGCGATTCAATCGGCCGCACATTGATAAAGCTTATCGTGGTGTCGCTGATCGTCGGTTTCGTCATGACCGTCTTCGGCCTGACGCCGTGGGGCATCATCTACGGCATACGTGATTTCATCCTGGAGATCTGGTACCGCGGCTTCTCGGCGCTTGGGCGCGTCGGCGACTATCTCATCCTCGGCGCGACGATCGTCATCCCGCTCTTCGTCATCCTTCGTCTTTTCAGCTACCGCCGGTAACATGACATCCATCGATCTTTCCAGACGCGGCCTGCTACGCCTTTCCGGACTTGCGCTCGCCGCCGGCATCGCCGGCTGCACCACGACCCCGCGGATGGCCGGCACGCCGTCGGACGGCGAAGACGAGACGGCGAGCGTGCTGCCGCTCGTCAACCAGCTCAGGGCCAAACACGGCCTGCCGGCGCTTGCCGTCGATCCGGCGGCGACCACCGCCGCCCTGTTCCAGGCGAAACGCATGGCGAGCGCCGGCAAGATGGCGCATCTGATGGGCATGACCGACAGCTTCGGCGCGCGGGTCAAGGCGAGCGGCGTGCGGCTGCCAGCGGCTGAGAATATCGCCGCCGGCCAGCAGAGCGTCGATGCCGTGGTAACGGCCTGGATCAACTCGCCGCATCACCTGGAAAACATGCTCGGACGCTATGACGGCCTTGGCGTTGCCGTCGCCCATAATACATCTTCCAGGAACCTGCCCTATTGGGCCATGGTGCTTTCCAGCTGAGGTGATTCCGCCTGCAGCAGTTCAAGTGATGCAGCGTCTGTTGCGCGTCTGAAACGACGCGTGGCGCTGCCGTGACGAGGCCGGCATGGATACACGCAGCAATCACAACGCGCTTGCATTCGACGTGACGCACCGGCTGGTGCTGTCGATCGCCCTTCCGATGACGCTCGGCTTCATGACGACGCCGCTGCTCGGGCTGACGAACACCGCCGTCGTCGGCCGTATGGGCAATGCGGAAGCGCTGGCCGGGCTGGCGATCGGCGCGATGCTGTTCGATCTGATCCTCGGCAGCTTCAACTTCCTACGCGCCTCGACCACCGGGCTGACGGCGCAAGCCTATGGCCGGCGCGACCAGCACGAGCAGCAGGCGGTCTTTTCCCGGGCGATGATTTCGGCGCTCGGCTGTGGTCTGGCGCTGCTCTGTCTTTCGCCGCTGCTGATGGCGGCGGGGTTGAGGCTGATGGGGGCGGAAGGCGCGATCGCGCAGGCGACCAGCACCTATTTCTCGATCCGCATGCTGGCAGCACCGGCAGCGCTGGCGAATTATGCCATCCTCGGCTTCGTGCTCGGGCGCGGACAGGGCAATATCGGGCTGCTGCTGCAGGCTGTTATCAACGGCATCAACATCCTGCTTTCCATCTATCTCGGCCTGACGCTCGACTGGGGCGTGGCGGGGGTCGCCTGGGGAACGATGGCCGGCGAAACCGTCGGCGCGCTCGCCGGGCTTTTCATCGTGCTCAGCGGCTTCGGCAAGGCAGCCCGGCCGGCATGGTCCGAAGTCTTTTCCCGGCACCGGCTGGCTGAGCTGTTCGCACTCAACCGCGACATCCTGATCCGCACCTTCGTGCTGATCGGCGCCTTCACCATCATGACGCGGATCGGCACCAGCTTTGGCGCGGTGACGCTTGCCGCCAATGCCGTAGTGATGAATTTCTTCCTGCTGTCCGGCTATTATCTCGACGGCCTTGCCAATGCCGCCGAACAGATCATCGGCCGGGCGATCGGCGCGCATTGCCGGCCAGCCTTCGACCGCGGGCTGAAGCTGACGACCTTGTGGTCCTTTGGGCTGGCCGCTGTTAGTTCCGCCTTCTTCTTCCTTGCCGGCCCCTGGCTGATCTCGGTGCTGACGACCTCACCCGAGGTGCAGCAGGCGGCTGAAACCTATCTGCCCTGGGCGGCGGTGACGGGCCTGACCGGCGCGCTCGCCTTCCTGATGGACGGGGTGTTCATCGGCGCCACATGGTCGGCCGACATGCGCAACCGGATGCTGATGTCCTTTGCCGGCTATCTCTTGATGCTCGCGGTCTTCGTGCCGCTCTTCGGCAATCATGGCCTATGGCTGGCGATGAACGCCTTCCTGCTCTTCCGCGGTTTTTTCCTGGCGATGCTGGTGCGGTCGCGGGCCGATCAGACCTTCCGCGCCGCCCAATAATCCAGCCTGACATCACGCAGCTCGCGAATCGAGACGGCCTTTTCGCGGTCCAGGAGTTTCGACAGGCCGCGGACGATATCGCCGGCCAGGCCGGGGCCTTCATAGACCATGCAGGAATAGAGCTGGACGAGATCGGCGCCCGCCCTGATCTTCTCCAGCGTGGTTTCGGCCGAGGACACGCCGCCGACGCCGATGATCGGCAGATCAGGGCCGACGCGCTTGCGCATCCTGGCGAGCACCGCCGTCGACTTTTCGAACAGCGGCACGCCGGAGAGACCGCCCGCCTCCTTCGCCTGGCGCTGATCCTTAAGGCCATCGCGCGACAGCGTGGTGTTGGAGACGATCAGGCCATCCAGCGCATGCGAGAGCACTTCCGCGGCGATATCGTCCATGCCTTCCTCGGTCAGATCAGGCGCGATCTTCAGAAAGACCGGGATCTTCCGGCCGGATGCCGCTGCCATCTCGTCGCGCGCCGCAAGCACGGCTGATAACAGTACCGCAAGGCTTTCGCGCCCCTGCAGGTCGCGCAGGCCGGGGGTGTTCGGCGAGGAGATGTTGGCGGTGAAATAGCGCGCGACGGAATAAAAGCGGCGGATGCCGGCGACGTAGTCGGCGATGCGGTCCTCGCTGTCCTTGTTGGCGCCGATATTGACGCCGATCATGCCACCGCCCCCTAGCGCGGCGAGGCGCCCGAAGGCGGCATCATGGCCTTCATTGTTGAAACCGAGACGGTTGATGACGCCTTCGTCCTCCACCAGGCGGAAGATGCGCGGCCGCGGATTTCCGGATTGCGGCTTCGGCGTCACCGTGCCGATCTCGGTAAAGCCGAAGCCGAGCTTCAACAGCGCCTCCGGCACTTCGGCATTCTTGTCGTAGCCGGCGGCCATGCCGAGCGGATTTTCGAAGGTAAGGCCGGCAACGGTCTGGCGCAGGCGCGGATCGGGCGTCAGCTGGCAGGCAGGCACGAGGCCGGATTTCAAGGCGGCGATCGACATGCCGTGCGCCGTTTCCGGATCGAACAGGAAGAGACCCTTGCGGGCGAGACGCTTGAAGGGATCGATCATGGCTGCAGCTCCGGAAAGACATGGGCGCCGGCTTCGTCGAGCGGCAGCGGCGCCTCCCAGAGCACGGTGGCCAGCGGCAGATCGGCGTAGAGATGCGGGAAGAGATCGCCGCCGCGCGAGGGCTCGAAGACCAGCTTGTCGCCGAGGCCGCGGCCATCGACGGCAATCAGCAACAGGCCGGACTGGCCGGCAAAATGCAGGGCGGCGGTCTGCTTCACCTGGTCCGCGGTCGAGAAATGGATGAAGCCGTCCTTGAGATCGATGCCGGCGCCATGAAAAGTGCCGGTTTGTCTGGCTTGCTGCCAGAGCGTTTCCGTCACGATCTTGTAAAGGGTCGGTGTCAGGGTCATCATGGCCTCACGATAGGCTGTTCCTTGGTCACGAGGGCTTTGCCGGAAAGAGGCGGCGATGTCCACGCCCCGGCGCGAAAAACGGGGGCAGCTGGAACAGAATTAGAGCATGATGTCATCCGAAAACCGCGCACACTTTTCGGCATCATGCTCCAGAAAATCCGGAGGATGAGACAATGAAGGCATTCGTTATCACACTTGGCGTTTTTCTGATGCCGTTGGCCGCGGCGGCCGTCGAAGCCGATGCAAGCCGCTTCCAGCTGGAGAAGAGCGGCGACCATTTCGTCCGGCTCGACCGGCAGACCGGGGCAATGTCGATCTGCCAGGACAAGGACGGCGCCCTCGTCTGCCGGATGGCAGCCGACGAGCGGGCGGCCTATGAGGACGAACTCGACCGGCTGGCAAAGCGGGTGACGGCGCTCGAACAGGGCGGCGTGATCCAGCGCGCGTTGCCGAGCGATGCCGAGGTCGACCGTTCGATCAGCATCATGGAGCGGATGATGAAGAGTTTCATGGGGATGGTGAAGGAGTTCCAGGCCGAGGAAAACACCAATCCCCTTCCGCAGAAGACCTGATCTGATATAGTCGGTATGAGCAAGCTGGCGTGCAACGCGGAGGGGCGGAGGCACATGCCGGCATGATCGGGCTCTTGGGAGGGAGTTTTCGATGCAGGAACACACCATCATCATTGCGGACGATCATCCGCTTTTCCGCGACGCGCTGCGCCAGGCGGTGATCGGCATGGAAGGCCGGCAATCGATCGTCGAGGCCGGCGATTTCGCTGCCGCGCGCCGGGCGGCCGGCGCCCATGCGGATGCCGACCTGATGCTGCTCGATCTCGCCATGCCCGGAGTCAGTGGCTTTTCCGGCCTGATGGCGCTGCGCTCCGAATTCGCCAGCCTGCCGATCGTCATTGTCTCGGCAACCGACGACGCGACGACGATCCGCCGGGCGCTGGAACTTGGTGCTTCCGGCTTCATTTCGAAATCCTCCGGCATCGACGACATTCGCCGCAGCATCCAGACGGTGCTTGCCGGCGACATTGCCACGCCGGAAAGCTATCGCGACGGGCAGGAGCAGGATCCCGATGTCGCCGATCTGATCCACCGCCTGCATACGCTGACGCCGCAGCAGAGCCGGGTGCTGACCATGCTCGGCGAAGGGCTGCTGAACAAACAGATCGCCTACGAGCTCGGCGTCTCCGAGGCGACGATCAAGGCGCATGTCTCGGCGATCCTGTTGAAACTCGATGTCGACAGCCGGACGCAGGCGGTGATCCAGCTCGGCAAGATCAATATGGCGATGGTCGCCTGAGCGACGCATTCCCTTCGGCAACAGGATTTTATTCCTCTTCTATCTTTACTCAGGCGGCGCGGTCGGTTAATATTCCGCCGGGTTGGAGCGCGGCGTTGAATGAGCCGCGACGGAATCGCGCATGCTGTCACACAACCAGATCTGGGAAGCGCTCGACAGGCTTGCCGAACGGCACGAGCTGACGCCATCCGGACTTGCGCGCCGCGCCGGCCTCGACCCGACCTCCTTCAACAAATCGAAACGGCTTTCCGCCGACGGGCGGCTGCGCTGGCCCTCGACGGAATCGATCGCCAAGGTGCTCGACGCGACGGGGGCGAGCATGGAGCAGTTTCTGGCCTTCATGCGGCCGGACGGTGCTTTCGGACGGCAGGAAGGCGCATTTCCCCAGCGAGGCAACTCCATTCCGCTGCTCGGCTTCGCTCAAGCCGGCGCCGGCGGCTTCTTCGACGATGGCGGCTTTCCGGCCGGCCAGGGCTGGGACGTGGTGGAATTTCCGGCAGCCCCGGCACAGAAATCAGGCGTCTATGCGCTGGAGGTGCAGGGCGAGAGCATGCTGCCGCTCTACCGCGACGGCGACGTGCTGATCGTCGAGCCGGGGGCACAGGTGCGCCGCAACGACCGCGTCGTCGTGCGCACAAACGAGGGCGAGGTGATGGCCAAGGTGCTGCTGCGCCAGAGCCCGCGGTCGATCGAGCTGATGTCGCTCAATCCCGAACATCCCAACCGCACCTTCGAGCTTTCCGACGTCGACTGGATCGCCCGCATCATCTGGGCCAGCCAATAGGAAGATATTCCATGCGCCCTGCCGCCTTCATCACAGGTATCACGGGGATGGCGGTGGTGGCTGGCCTGCTGATGGCGGGCGAAGCAAGGCTTGGCGGCGGCACGGCCGGCGAAGAGACGGCGTCCGCCGAGGAGCCGGCGACCGCACCGGCGGGTGCTGCCCCCGAGGCCGGCGAAGGTGCGACAATCTCGGACGACCGTGCCGAAATGATCGCCCGGTCAGTGGAACCGGCGGAACCGCCTGCCCCGGGGCCAGGCGACGGCGTGGCACCCCAACCGGCCGATGTCCCGCAACAAGCGGAGACGGCTGGCGGGCAAGCGGCAAGTCCGGCTACGAAAAAGCCGATGGAGCTGGCGCGGCCGGCGGTCGAAAATGCCGGCATTCTGTCCTTCGGCGAGCGCCGGCTTCAGCTTGCCGGCATCGTGCCGACGCCGGTCGACAGGATTTGCGGGCCGGCGGGCCGGCAATGGCCCTGCGGCATGATGGCGAAGACGGCGCTGCGCCTGCTGTTGCGCAACCGCGCCGTCACCTGCGATCTCCAGACCGTGGAGTGGAAGGAAACCGTAACGACTGCCTGCCGGCTCGGCACAGAGGATCTCAGCGCATGGCTTGCCGAAAACGGCTGGGCGGAACCGGCGGCGGGTTCGCCGCTTACATCTGCCGCCGAAAAGGCCAGGCAGGCGGGAAAAGGCCTCTACGGCGACGATCCGCGCCGCAATTAAACCGGCAGCCATGACAAGCGATCGGACAGCCCGGATCGGGCCGATCCCTTGTAATGACTGTTACCAATTCCTAATCTGGGCTGATCGAAAAAGGAATCAGAGATGAACAAGCCGCTTTCTGCCCATGACGCGCTGATCTACGTGATGGTGATGGCATCCGCCGTCGACAGCACGATGAACGACAGGGAGCTGGAGAGGATCGGCCAACTGATCGGATTCCTGCCTGTTTTCCGGGATTTCGATGACGACAAGCTGATTGCGGTGGCGCGCGACTGCGCCTCGCTGCTCGCCGGACCGGAAGGTCTCGACGTCGTGCTCGAAACCGTGCGCGACACCCTGCCCGCGAAACTCTACGACACGGCCTATGCGCTGGCCGTCGAGGTGGCATCCGCCGATCTCTCGGTCAAGGCGGAGGAGTTGCGGCTGCTCAGCCTGCTGCGTGACCGGCTCGGCCTCGACAAGCTCACCTGCGCGGCGATCGAGCGCAGTGCGATTGCCCGGTTCCGCAAAGGCTAAAGGCCAAAACGCGTCCCGCGTCTTTTCGCGGCTTCAATAGAGCCCGTAGGGAAAGTAGCGCAGATAGATCTCCTGAAGCCGGCCGTTGCGCGACAGCGTGGCGAGCGCGTGGTCGATGGCGGATGTCAGCACGCTGTCCTTCTGCCGGAGCATGATCGTCATGCCCTCGCCGAGGAAATGCTCGGAAAGATAGGGACCGTCGAACAGCGCGCAGCATTTGGCTGATGCCGGCGAAGAGACCCAGAAGGAAAGCTGCAGCGCATCGGCAAAGGCGGCATCGACCTTGCGGTCCCTGAGCGCCGCAAGCAGGGCGTCCTTTGTGTCGAACGGCTCGGCCTTGAGCGTGGGGAAAAAGGCGGCCAGCATCGCCTCGTGCACCGTCCCCCTGACGACACCGACCGGGTGGCTGGAAAGGGCGGAAGCCGTCTTTCCGTCGAGCGGCACGGCGAGATTGCGCACGAAGCGCGCCGGCAGCATCAGATAGGGTCTGGAGAAGACGAATTGCCGGCGCAGTTCCGGCGTCACGGCAAAACCGGCGATGACGGCATCACCCTGCGAGGCGGCGAGCGCATCCCTGAGGTCGGCGAAGGGGATCGCCTGGATCTGGCACTTGTCTGAAATCTCCAGTTCGCTGCAGATTTCGCGGGCGAGGTCGACATTGAAGCCGGAGAGTTTGCCGTTCTGATCGGTGAAATTGAAGGGCGGGAAATCGACCGACGTCAGGAAGCGCAGGCGCACCAGCGAGGATAGATCGGGCCTCGCAAGACGTTCGCGCGCATCGAAGAGCAGCGGCAGCGAGGGGGACGCCTGCTGAGYGGATGCGGCAAAACTCGAAAAAAGCGCCCCCAGAAACAGGCCGAACGCGAAAAAACCCTTCAGAGTCAGGGATGCCAGCTTGGATTGCATCATCTTGATCTTGGTCTCTGGGTTAAGCGCGAAGCATTGCGGCGTCGGCGAGATGTAGCAGAGTCATGCGCGGTGGGGAATATGTGTGGGAGTGAGACGGACCCCGCCGCCGTGCAGAGGGACGGCCTTCATGCGACATCTCCGGCCGAGATCCGCCGACGCCAGGCGTGAATCTAATAGCTCTGCTGGGGAGAAGAGGGAGCCAAGCCGCGGCTGGACACACTCAGCTTTCGGGAATAGCGTTCCAAGGCGCCACCTGGCCGAAAAAATGCCTGAGCCAGCGTGGATCGCGCAAGGCGCAGATATGGAGCGACGGCTTACCGCGATCTTGGCCGCTGATGTAGTTGGTTACAGCAGCCTCATGGGGAATGAGGAGGTCGGCACGCTGGAAAGGCTGAAGATCTGCCGCAGCGCGCTGTTCGACCCTGCCGTTGCGGAGTTTCACGGCCGTATCATCAAGCTCATGGGAGACGGGGCGCTGGTGGAGTTTGCCAGCGTGGTCGATGCCGTCCAGTGCGCGGCGGCGATCCAGCGACGGATGGCCGGGCACGACCCCGATGTGCCGGACGCGCAGAAGATCCGTTTCCGCATCGGTGTGAACCTCGGCGACGTCATCGTCGAGGACGACGATCTCTATGGCGACGGCGTCAATGTCGCCGCGCGGCTRGAGGCTATGGCCGAGCCCGGCGGCATCTGCATCTCGGGCACCGCCTTCGATCACGTCTTTCACAAGGCCGACGTCGGCTTCACGAACCTTGGCGAGCAGCGGCTGAAGAATATTCCGGACCCGGTTCGGGTCTACCGCGTTCATCTCGATGCCGGCAAGGCGGGGGAGGTGGCAGCAAGGTTCCGTCGGCCGCGTGCGCGCACCATGGTCCTGTCGGGGATCGGGATTGCGGCGCTGCTGATCGTTCTCGCTGCCCTTGCGTGGCAGTTCGAATGGCGAAACCTTGCCGCGCCGCAACGGACGTCGGTCGCGATCCTGCCATTTGCCAATCTCAGCGGCGATCCGAAGGAGGACTATGTTTCCGACGGCATCACCGAAGACCTGATCACCGATCTCGCCAAGCTTTCCGGCGTCGATGTTATCGCCCGCGATTCTGTCTTCGCTTACAAGGGCAAGCCCGTCGTGCTTGCGGATGCGGCGCGCGCGCTTAACGTGCGCTACCTGGTCGAAGGCAGCGTTCGCCAAGTCGGCGAGCAACTGCGCATCAATGTGCAGCTCGTCGACATGGCCAGCGGCAAGAACGTCTGGGCCGACCGCTTCGACCGAAGTGCTGCGGATCTCTTCGCCATCCAGGACGATCTCAGGCGAGAGCTGGTCAGCGCGCTTGGCATCGAGCCGTCAGCCACCGAAGCCAAGCGGCTGTCGAGGGTGCCGACTGAAAATCTCGAGGCATACGACAACTTCCTGCGCGGCGAGCAGGCGGCGCGCAGCGGCAAGCGCGACGGGCTGCAGCAGGCGCTGGCATTCTACGACAAGGCGGAGGCGCTGGACCCCGCTTTCGCCGAGGCCTTTGCATTCGACGCGCGCACCACCGTGAATATCTGGCGCGCCAGTTTCAACGACATCATGCAGAGCGCGCTTGCGAGGAAGAGGGCTTACGAGAAGGCAAGCATCGCCTTGAAACTCGATCCTGATCTCTCGTCGCCCTACGCCATTCTCGGCATCATGCAGGTCGTCGATCGCCGTTACGAGGAGGCGATTGAGTCTGCTGAGCGCGCCACAGCACTCGGCCCGGGAGATGCGGCAGCGCAGATCGCGCTCGGCTATGTTCAACTGTTTGCCAGCAACCACGCCGAGGCAAGTGTCGCGGTGGAAACCGCGCTGAGGCTCGACCCCGATCTCTCCGCCATCGACCGGGAAATCGCCGGTCTCGTCTTTCTGGTGAAAGATGACACCGCGAGAGCCGTCGAAACTCTCGAACGCGTTCGCGACGACGCTCCTGAAGTCAGCGAATTCAGGATCGTGCTCGCAGCCGCTTACGCACGCGCCAACCGCTTGGCCGAGGCGCGGGCAGCGGCTGCCGAGGGCTTACAGCTGTTATCAGGATCTGAAACCTTCAACGAACGGTCCCTGGCTGCCTGGCGGATCGGCTATGCCCACTTTCGCAACCCCGAAGATCTGACGCTCATCATAGACGCGCTCAGCCAGGCCGGCTTGCCCGAGTGGCCGTTCGGGTTCACCGCTGATGAAAAGGACCGGGTGAAGGGTGCGGCACTCGCTTCCCTCGTTTTCGGCCACACCTGGCAAGGCCAGCTCGAACCTGGCGGTCAACCTGCTATCCTGCAGATCGCAAAGGATGGCAGCGCGGGATTTCGCTCGATGACACGCATGTACACAGCCAAGCTCCATGTCGATCACGACTTCTTGTGCGAGCAGAGCGAGAACATGTTCGGGCGGCCCGATTGTGGTCCGGTTTACATCAGGGGCGACGGGACCGGTAAATCCTACACCTATATAAACTCGGGCAAGGTGTTTCATTTCACTGCGGACGAATGACGCGACTATGCCTCAGCGATAGTTATTCTGTGCCAGCTCAGCCTGCTTTTTAGGCCAGTTCGCGTCGGCCTTTGGCCCTGCGGCGTCAACATGCGCGGCAAAATCCTGTGTGTGCACCTTGTCATAGGTAATATAGAGTTTGCCGTCGACGATGGCGAAAGCCTCCGGATCGATGTTGACGGTGACCGAGCCGGTAACGGCGACCTCTCCTGCGCAATAACCGCCATATTGCGGGGCATATTTCGCCGGATTTTCCTTGAAGAGTTCGCGGTGCGCTTCACTGGCGAAGTACCAGGGCGTGCCCAGCCACTCATAGGAATATTGCTCCGAGCCTTTGACGGCCTTGTTATCCAGGAAATAGGCGACCGTATCGTAGCCACCAATCGCGACGCCGCCGAAGTAGCCGGTATTCACGCGGCCATCGGCAAACGCGGGCGCGGAAAAACCGAGCAAGAGAGCGAGACAGGCTGCTCCCTTGATGACATGCACAGGCTTTGCGTATTTACGGTGTGAGACCATGATCCGTCCTCCCATCAATAGCTCAGACACTTTTGATACCATTCTTCACTGCCGAGAATTTTTGCCGGCGGGCAGGTGACCCCGTGCTGCTTGTAGAGGTGAACGATATCCTTGTTCCCCTTCCAGAGCGCGCGCGTGATCGGCAGGTAACCGTGAATTTCGGGGTGGCTGGGGTCCGCTCCCTCAGCGATCAGCAACTCGGCGACATCGAGATGGTTTTGCTCGCCCGCCACCATCAGCGGCGTGACGCCCGCCTTGTTGGCTGCATCGTCGAGGGACGCGCCTTTGGCGAGAAGTTGCCGTGCGATCGCAGCACTTCCGGCATAGGCCGCCGCATGCAACGGCGTGAAGCCGCCGGAATTGCGCGCAGTGACGTCAGCCCCCTTGTTCAGCAGCAATTCAACAATATCGGCTTGCTTGCCCAATGCAGCGGCAATCAGCGGCGTTGCCTGATCAGCGGCCCGGTCATCAACCTTGGCGCCGCCGGCCAGCGCCTGCTCCAAAGCATGCCTGTCGCCAGAAGCCACCGCGTCGAACAACGTCTGCGCTGACGCAGCCGGGCTCGCCATAGCAAGTCCAGCCATCGGTAACGCCAGAAGCCATCGCATTTCTAATATTAGCATATTCGGAAATTTTGTACCAGTTGGATTGGGTGGTAGGGGGCGGATCGCACCCATCCGCCCCGGGTTGGAGGCCAACTGTCAGGTGCCCACTTCTTCTGTTCATTCCAGTGGTCGCGGAGCAGGGGACGACGGCGGCTGCCACATACCTCTTCTCCCCAGCGGCGTAAACGGGGAGAAGTGCCGGAGCGATAGCGAGGCGATGAGGGGGTGAGCGGCAAAGCCGCGAATGCGCTGAGCGCAAGCGAAAGGCAATGAACGGCGTACCGTGCGCGCTCCTTGCATCCGCCTTGCCGGCACCTTTGGGACACCAAGCCCGTGGGAGAGCGTGGGTCTCCGTCCGCCGTTCCATTGAACCCGAACAGTCGCCAGGGCCGCTTGCGAAAGCAAAGCCCGATTGGGCAAGGATGAGATTTGAGGCGTCGTCTCGATTCCCATGACAAGTCAGCCCCTAAAAATCACAGTCATCCGCCGCCTTCTGTTAGCGCGGAATTAAAGAATATCGCCTTTATTTGTTGCGACGACATCGGACCCCGCCAGCCGATCGCATGATGCAATCGTCAGCCCAAACGTAATCCCTAAACCGCGATATTGAAGCAGCGTTTTCTGCAACAATTGATTTCAAAAGCACCGGGCGCGCGAGCACGCCCGTCAATCGGGTGACATTTCCATGCTGAAGCATCTGAAAATCCGCACAAAAATCATATCGGTCGTGGCGCTCATGGGGCTGATCACGATGGCCGGGCTGATCTATGTCATTTCCGAGTTCCGCCGTGCGGACGCGGCCTATAGCGCCTTCATCGATCATGAGGCGCAGGCCTCGATGCTGAGCGCGCGCGCCAGCGCATCGGCGGTGGCCTCGGTGCTGCAGGTCACCCTGCTTGCCGACATGAAGCCCGATACGCCCGAATTCCAGGCGGCGCTCGCCATACCGAGCAAGTTGCCGCAAGCGCGCGACCGCATGAAGCAGGCGCTGGCGCTGGTGCCCAGCCGCAAGCCGGCGATCGATGAAATCCAGGCCGGAATCGATGAGATCGAAACCCTGGCGAACAAGATCGTCGAACAGAGCAAGGCCAAGGACAGCGCCGGTGCGCTTTCGAATGTTGCCCTGATCAATGCCAAGCTCAATGCGCTGACGCCGAAGATGATCGCCAACAATGATGCGATGATGACGATGCTCAACGATGGCGGCGACGCGCTCTCGGCTTCCGTCAACGAACGGATCGTCTTCTGTTTCGTGCTGATCGGCATCGCCGTTCTCGCCGCCGTCGGCTTCAGCGTGGTCGTCGCCCAGAAGGGCATCGCCGGCCCGATGACGCAGCTGCGCCAGCGCATGACCCGGCTTGCCGAGGGCGATGCAACAAGCGATGTCAGCGGCCTCGACCGCGGCGACGAAGTCGGCCAGATGGCAAAGGCCGTTTCGGTCTTCCGCGACAATGCGATCGAGCGCGGCCGGATCGAGGCGCGCGCCGAAGCCGACCGCAATCTCAGCGACAGCGAGCGCCGCGAACGCGAGGCGCAGAAGGTCCGCGAAGCATCCGAACTGGAACGCGCCGTCACCGCGCTCGGCGACGGCCTGCGCCGCCTTGCCGCCGGCGATCTCGCCTCGCATATCGACGAGCCCTTCGTCGCGCATCTCGATGCGCTGCGTGAGGATTTCAACAACTCGGTCGAGAAGCTCAACGAAACCCTGCATACGGTCGGCGCCAATGCCCGGGCGATCGGCGCCGGCGCCAATGAAATCCGCTCTTCCGCAGACCAGCTTTCCCAGCGGACGGAACAGCAATCGGCCTCCGTCGAAGAGACGGCAGCGGCGCTGGAGGAGATCACAACGACCGTGCGCGACGCCGCCAAGCGTACCGAGGAGGCGAGCCAGCTCGTCGCCCGCACCCGCCTCGGCGCCGAGAAATCGGGCGAGATCGTCCGCAAGGCGGTCTCTGCCATGCAGCAGATCGAGAAGTCCTCGGGTGAAATCTCCAACATCATCGGCGTCATCGACGACATCGCCTTCCAGACCAATCTTTTGGCCTTGAACGCGGGCGTCGAAGCCGCCCGTGCCGGCGAAGCCGGCAAGGGTTTTGCGGTCGTCGCCCAGGAAGTGCGCGAGCTCGCCCAGCGCTCGGCCAAGGCCGCCAAGGAGATCAAGGCGCTGATCAGCGCTTCCGGCACGCATGTGCAGACCGGCGTCTCGCTGGTCGGCGAAACCGGCAAGGCGCTCGACGCGATCGTCCAAGAGGTGCAGGAGATCAACCAGCACGTCCACGCGATCGCCGAAGCCTCCCGCGAACAGTCGATCGGCCTGCAGGAGATCAACACCGCCGTCAATTCCATGGACCAGGGCACGCAGCAGAATGCAGCGATGGTCGAGGAATCCACCGCCGCCAGCCACAACCTGGCAACGGAAGCGGCAGCGCTCAACAACCTGCTCGGCCAATTCAGGCTGACCGGCACCGGCGGCTTCACCACTAGTGCGYCAATCGCCACAGCAGCACCTCGCGCTGCCGCCCGCCCGGCAGCCAGGGCAGCCCCGATTCGCGTCGCCCGCGAAGGTGCTGCCCGCCCGGCCGCCTCGCCGGCCCGTGCGCTCGGTCAGAAAATCGCCAACGCCTTCGGCGCCGGCAGCAGCACATCGCCGAGCCAGGATCCCGACTGGACGGAATTCTGAGCCGGTCAAAACAGGCATTGGCAAGGGCGGCTGCGGCCGCCCTTTCTATTTGCGAGGGCCGATTTCTTTGCGCAATTCCGGACGCAAAACCGCTGCACACTTTTGCTGGAATTGCTTCTAGCCCGGCCGCCAGCCGATCTCGACGAGGATGTTTCCAGGCGCCGTGCAATAAAACAGCCAGCCGCCGCGCATGGCGGCCGGCGGACCGGACAGCTCAGCACCGGCAGCAGCAAGCCCGGCATGGGCCGCATCGACTTCCGCCTTTTCGGGCAGAATGAAGCCGATGTGATAGGTCTGGCGTCCGATCTCCATCTGATCGGCGGTGCCGAATTTTGYGATTGCGTGGCTGAGGACGATTTCGAGGCCGGCATCGTCTTCGAGGATCGCCAGGCCGTTCTGGCCGCGCATATCCTTAAGTCTCAGGCCGAAATGGCGGATGAAAAAATCCGCGGTGGCAGCGATATCGGGTACGTGGAAGTCGAGGTGGTTCAAGCGCATGACAGTCTCCGTTCGAAAAAATCCCGGGACTGCCTTTTGCCGTCTCCGCACGCCGCCGGGATCCCGCATCTTGATGCGGATCACGTCGCGGGTTCTCGTGCCATGGCACGGAGCAGAGCTTCCGTGAGAGCGCTCTTGACGCTCCAATGGAAGGGACCGGGCTTACCTCAACCGATCCTGCCTTTTTCGACGATGCCGATCTAGCAGAAGGCATCGATTTCGGCAATGGATGCGTCGGCGCGTCTGGAGGAACGGGATTCTCACCCTAATATCAACAGATGGATGTGGCGTCCCGCCGGCCGCTCGATCACGACGTCCCCGGCGACGCTTCCCGAAGGATTGAAGAGCGGCATGAGCATTCGTGTCGTGAGCCCTATCCGACGAGGTGTAGAGTGATTTTATTCAACGCAATGGGAGGGATGGACATGAAACCTGCAATCATCGGCCTCGTCGGCACGCTCGTTGTCGCGGGATGCAACACCGTCAGCTACAGCGGACCGGGCCTCGAACCCATCCCCGGAAGCATCACCTATAGCGGCCAACCGCGCACCAAGCTCACCAAATCGCCTGTTGGTTCCGCCTTTCCGCATGATTTCATCGACCAGTACGGCCAGCAGGTGGAAGAAACCTACATCATCCAACCCGACCGGAGCCTGATGATCGCACATCGCCGATACAAGCCGATCCGCTTTTTCGGGGATTAGGCTTGGTCGGCGTGGTTTGCGGGAGATGGAGCGGTGACGGGAAATATACCCTCAATTGCGAACGGAGGCCCTGAGATCGCATCTGGCGCGAACCGGTTTGTTCAGCATAAAGCTGCATTCATCATTGCACAGTGCGAAGATGAAAAGGAGAGGAGCAGGCATCATAGACCGCAACAGGCGGTTTAGAGGCCATGGGTCTGGATCAAGTCCGCGGTGTCTTCGGCAAGCGCGTCGATCGCCGCTTAACGGACTTCTAGTCCGGATTTCAGCCCGAGCCGGATCAACCCGTCAGGGCCAGCCAATCACCGATCGTTTTTCCGTAACGCCGCGTGGAGCTGATGGCCGGAGCCGGCCGCTGTTGGGTTGCCACCGTCCTTCGGATTTCACGCGGGCTCAGCCCGAATTCGTGGATGAAGGCGCGCGTAAAATTGGCGGCGACCTCGAAACCGGCGGCTTCTGCGATTTCTGAAATCGGCCTGTGGTCGGCCGAATTGCTGAGATCCGCATAGGCCTGCAGCAATCGCCGCTTGCGAATATAATTGAGCACGCCTCCGCTCGCCTCAAACAGTTGGTAAAGCCGCGTGCGCGAAATCCCCAACGCGCGGCACATCATGTCCGGTGTCAAGTTTTCCGAATGGAGATTGACGTGAATGTAGCGGTGCGCCCGCTCCATCAGTCCCATGTTGGTCTGGTTTTGACCGGTATCAGTTCTTGTGGACGATGCGGCGCCCGCAACGACCATATCGCCGATGGTTTTGATGATCCGGGGCACTTCCTCTATCGTCAGATTGCCGAGGTTCGTTTCGAGGCCCGTGAGATAGCCCGTGAGCAACTCGGCGTGGCTGCCCGAAAGAACCGTGTTGCCGGCGCTCTGGAGAAGGCTCGCATCGCGAGCCAGCAGCTCATACGGCAGGAACACCAGCAAAGCTTCGGTATCAGTCGTCCGTCCGCGATAGGGGCTGCCGAGAGACATGAAAAATATCTCGCCGGCACCGGTCTCGGTGACACGACGGTTGACCTCAGTCCAGGCTTGGCCGCTGCGCTGCAGGGCGACGTTCCAATGGTCGATGGGGCTCGATCGAAGCATGGCCTGATCGCGGACATATCTGTGGGCATGCGCGCGGTGCTGGACGATCAGGATATCGCCGAGATGCCAGCCGATCTGCTCCGCGAGGAACCCGTCTTCCGGTGATTTTCCCTCCGGCAGATGAACATCCACGAGCGGCGCCATATGTGCCCGCCAGGCCTGGAATTGTTCTGCCGGTGGCAGGTCCTGCGTCGAGAATCGCAGCGGCACGAGTGCAGGGGAGGCATGGGGCGGGCGTTCCTGACGCATGGCCGGTTCACGCGGCCAGCGCCGCCGCTCCATATGCGCCGGCCGTTCCTGTTCCGCGGCAGGATCATCGTCGGATTCAGACCCTGTAGCCATCCAATTCCTCCAGCGCATAACCCGACCCGAGCCATGAAAATTGAGAAAAGCAATTGTTTTTGCGGCTGAAATCTCCGCAGAGCTCCGTCTGAAAAAGCGGAAGTGCCCGAAGAGTCACCTCCATGAGTTGTTTATCATATTCCTTTTCGCTCCGAAATGTACGGAGCGATAATTTCCAGGACGCGAGGATAACGACAATTGCCTTTCTTAGCTGTATCTAAATAAACATCGGTTCTTTCCAGAAGAAAAACCGGACGAATAAAATATTCGCATGATCGAACGACTTGGTTTCGCGATATATCGAAGTAAATATCGAATATCCCATAGCAAAATCTGAAAACACGGGAGGTAGTCGTGAACTATCTTGGTAAGATTCGTGCGCGCTCTGTACAAGCTTCGGCTCTTGATGCAAATAATCCATCCGGAATACATCGCGCTCCCAAGAGAGTTCTTGTCACCGGCGGTGCAGGTTTCCTCGGATCGCATCTGTGCGAGACGCTTTTGGCCGCCGGACACCAGGTGATCTGCCTCGACAACTTTTCCACCGGCATGCGGCGCAATATCGTCCATCTGAAGCGAGTCGATCGCTTCAATGTCGTCGGCCACGATATCGTCCACCCGCTCGATCTGGAAGTCGACGAGATCTATAACCTCGCCTGCCCGGCATCGCCCCCGCATTATCAGGCCGATCCGATCCATACGACAAAGACCTGCGTGCTGGGCTCCCTCAACCTTCTGGAGCTGGCCGCGCGCACCGGCGCACGTATCCTTCAGGCATCCACCTCCGAAGTCTACGGCGACCCGAACGTCCACCCGCAGGTCGAAAGCTACTGGGGCAACGTCAATTCGTTCGGGCCACGCTCCTGCTATGACGAGGGCAAGCGGTGCGCCGAGACGCTGTTCTTCGACTTCCACAAGACGCACGGCGTCGAGATCAAGATCATCCGCATCTTCAACACCTACGGCCCGCGGATGCGTCCGGACGACGGCCGCGTCGTCTCGAATTTCATCGTTCAGGCCCTGACGGGGCAAGACATCACCATATATGGCGACGGTTCGCAGACCCGCTCGTTCTGTTTCGTCGATGATCTCATCGGCGGCATGGTCCGCATGATGGCCTCACCGTCGTCGCTGACGGGGCCTGTCAATCTCGGCAATCCGGGCGAATTCACGATCCGGGAGCTGGCCGAGCAGGTGATCGGATTGACCGGTTCCCGGTCGCAAATCATCCATCGCGCTCTGCCGGTTGACGATCCCCGTCAGCGTCGCCCCGATATTTCGCTTGCCATGCAGGAACTCGACTGGCGGCCGAAGATCGACTTGTCGAGCGGCCTGCGTCAGACGATCGACTATTTCGATGGCCTTCTCGCTCGTCCGGCACGCGAACTGGAGGCCGTCTGATGGATGCGCGCCGGGTCCTTGTCACGGGCGGTGCCGGCTATATCGGCAGCCACACCGCCAAGCTCCTCCGCTCGGAGGGGATTGAGCCTGTCGTCTACGACAATCTCACGACCGGCAACCGTTCGTCCGTGCGCTGGGGCCCTTTCGTCGAAGGTGACGTCCTCGACACGTCATGCCTGATCGAGGTCATCGAGAAATATGCTCCCGATGCCGTCATCCACTTTGCCGCCTCGGCCTACGTGGGCGAGTCCGTGCAAAACCCGGCGAAGTATTACAACAACAATGTCTGCGGTGCATTGTCGCTTATCGATGCCTGCCGGCAGACGGGGCTTCAGAACGTCATCTTCTCATCGAGTTGTGCCGTCTACGGCGTCCCTTCCGTGCTGCCGATCGATGAGACGTTGCCGAAGGCTCCGATCAATCCCTACGGCAAGACCAAGCTGATCTTCGAGCATATGCTCGCCGATTATGCGGCGGCCTACGGCCTGCGGTATGTTGCCCTGCGTTACTTCAATGCCTGTGGAGCCGATCCGGACGGCGAGCTTGGCGAATGGCATGTTCCGGAAACCCATCTCATTCCGCGGGCGCTGCTGGCCGCGGCCGGCCGGATTCCGCACCTGGAGATATTCGGCGATGATTACGATACCCCTGACGGCACCTGCATCAGGGACTATATTCACGTCGCAGATCTCGCGCGCGCCCATGTTCAGGCCTTCACCCATCTCGCCAAAGGCGGAGCAAACCTCGCTGTCAACCTCGGCACCGGGCGGGGGTTTTCCATCAGGGAAGTGCTGCGCGTGATCCAGGAAACGACCGGATGCGAAGTCCCGGTCGTCATCCATCCACGCCGGCCGGGCGATCCGGCCAGCCTCTACGCCGACGCCAGCCTGGCCCGCGAGACGCTCTGCTTCCAGCCTCGATATTCCGACCTCGAAACCATCGTGCGGACGGCGGCTCCGTTCTTCGGACTGGAGGCGCGCGCGTGACCGAACTTGCGATTACCCAAGCGACGCATGCTCCGGAACCCTCCCACGAGCCGCTTCTTGTCCCGGTTCTGACCGGACATCGGCGGGCCGAATATCTGTTCTCGGCGGCCGTATGGGCCTGCGCCTTCGCCTATTTCTGGATCTGGTGGCTGGAGCCGCGCCATCACGTCGATGCTTTCGGCACGATTACGGTGAGCCTCGTTCTTGCCTGGGTTACCGCTCTGCCGGCCTATTTCATCGTCGTCTTCTATCGGGCGGCAAGACCGAACGGTCCCTTGCGCCTGCCGGCGGGCAGTCGAGTGGCCATGGTCGTGACCAAGGCGCCGGCCGAACCCTTCTCGGTCGTCCGTGAAACCCTGCTGGCAATGCTTGCCCAGGAGGTGGAACACGACACCTGGCTTGCCGACGAAGACCCTTCCCCCGAGACTCTCGACTGGTGCTCCCGTCACGGGGTCCTCGTCTCGACCCGCAAGGGGCGATCCGATTATCATCGGACGTCGTGGCCCCGACGCACGCGGTGCAAGGAAGGCAACCTCGCCTTCTTCTACGACCACTACGGCTACAGCCGCTACGATTTCGTGGCGCAACTCGATGCGGATCATGTTCCCGCGCCCGACTATCTCTTCCACATGCTGCGTCCGTTCGCCGATCCAAAGGTCGGCTATGTCTCGGCCCCCAGCATTTGCGACAAGAACGCTTCCGAAAGCTGGTCGGCACGTGGAAGGCTCTATGCCGAGGCCAGCATGCATGGCTCGCTCCAAGCCGGTTACAATGGCGGCCTGGCGCCGATGTGCATAGGGTCGCATTACGCGGTACGAACCGTCGCCCTCAAACAGATCGGCGGCCTCGGTCCGGAGTTGGCTGAAGACCATTCAACGACATTGATGATGAATGCCGGCGGCTGGCGGGGTGTGCATGCGCTGGATGCCATCGCCCATGGTGACGGCCCCAGAACCTTCAGCGATCTCGTGACGCAGGAATTCCAGTGGTCGCGCAGCCTGGTCATGGTGCTGTTGCGGTACTCGCCGAGCCTCCTCGGCCGGCTGCCGCCCCGGCTCAAGTTCCAGTTCCTCTTTTCGCAACTCTGGTATCCGCTTTTTGCGTTCTTTATGTTGCTCATGTTTGCGTTGCCGATCATCGCGCTCGTGCGCGGCCAGAATTTCGTGACGGTGACCTATCCCGATTTCCTGGCGCATTTCGCACCGCTTTCTATCGCTCTCGTGGTGATGGCTTATCGCTGGCGCGCCAGCAGCTCGTTCCGCCCCTACGACGCCAAGATCCTGAGCTGGGAATGCATGCTCTTTCTCTTCGCGCGCTGGCCTTGGGCGCTCGCCGGCACGCTGGCTGCGGTGCACGATTTTGTGACAGGCTCCTTCGTCGATTTCCGCGTCACCCCGAAAGGCCGGTCCGAAGTCGATCTGCTGCCGGTGCGTGTCCTGGCGCCTTACGCTTTGCTGGCGCTCATGGCGGTATTACCTGCCCTGGCAATCGGTGATGCCGGCGCCTCCAAGGGGGGGTACTTCTTTACCATCCTGAACGCGGCAACCTACTGCGCGCTGCTGTTGGTCATCGTCGGGCGTCATTCGAAGGAAAATACGGTTGCGGCGGCCCCGCGTTTCTACCGTCCGGCGATGGCGACCGTGCTGCTTGCGCTCGTCGCGCTGCCGGGGCTTGCCACCATCATGCGCGGAAAGGATGCGACCGAGGCACTGGCCTGGGGCAGCGGCCGCCTTCAGCTGTTCGAAGAGCGCTACGCCGCCTCCGGTGCAGGCCGAGGCGGGACCGCCCTGCGCACGATCTTCTTCAAACCACGATGGATTTCCGATCCGGAGGAGATCCAACTGAGAACGGATGCCGCTCACCCGGATGTGCGGCCGAGCGTGGAGGAAATACACAATGCATAGCCCATCCAAAATAGCCCTGTTGTCGTTAACCGGCCTGTTGCTGTCGGGAGTCGCGGTCCTGCCGACCGCTCTGGGCAGCTTTGCCGAAGGGCAGCCGCTTGCAATGACGACATCGTCCATCGCGCCGCCGACCAAAATGCCGGTCGTCACGAAGGAGTCGATCACGTTCGGCGCCTATGATCCGCACGGAGATTTAGGCGCCTCGCCCGATTCGAAGATCGAACACCTCTTCCTGCCCTGGGAAGATGTCGATCTGCGCACGCTCGCCCTCGCCGACGATTATGCGCAAGCGCGTGGCCGCACCCTGCTGATCTCGGTCGAGCCCTGGACCTGGTCGACCGGTTCGCGCCAAACCTCGCAGGAACTGCTGCACAGCATCCTCAACGGTTCGCGCGATGCGAACATGGCCGCCGTCTGCTCGACCGCTGCCAAGCTGAAAAGTCCGGTCATCATTCGCTGGGGACAGGAAATGGACGAAACCGACAGCCAGTTCTCCTGGTCGCATTGGCAGGGCGCCGATTATGCCAAGGCCTATCGCCGGATGGTGGAGGTCTGCAAGGTCCACCTGAAGACGGCCAAATACATGTGGTCACCGAAGGGCAATGAGGGGCTTCAAGCCTTTTATCCCGGCGACGATGTCGTCGATCTCATCGGGCTCTCGGTCTTTGGCCTGGAGCAATACGACAGGGACAAGACTGGCCGTGACCAGACGTTTGCCGAGCACCTTGCGCCCGGATACGCCCGTGTCGCTGGTTACGGCAAGCCCATCATGGTTGCCGAACTCGGCTACGAAGGCGACGATTCCTTCGTGCGAAACTGGGCTGAGAGCGTAACGAAACGCTATCCCCAGTTCCCGGCCCTGAGCGCCGTTGTCTACTTCAACGACCGTGAAGTCTATCCGTGGCCGGACGGCTATGGCCGCCCCGACTGGCGGGTCGTCCGCGAAAGCATCAATTGAACAACAAGGAACCTGAACATGTCCATGCTTCAAAAAATGCTCCTGGCCGTGGCCCTGACCAGCGGTATCGCCACGGCCGCGTCCGCTTCCGGAACCAATGAGCCTGCGGGGATCGAGACCGCAAAGCCGATGAGCAGCGCGGAAATCTATCGGCTCTACAACCAGAATTCCTGGATGTGGAAAGCCGGCGCCGGCTACTTCTCCACAAAGGCGCGTCGCTTTACCGCCTGGTCGCGGGAAAATGGCTCGCCGTCCTTCGGCATGGGCCGCTGGTTCATCACGGAGTCGGGGAAACTCTGCTTCAACGCCGACTGGCACGCCAAGACCGGAACGGCGACGGCAATCACCTGCTTCAGCCACCGCAAGAAGGGCGGCCTGATCTATCAGAAACGCGAACCGGACGGTCAATGGTACGTTTTCAAGAGCGCACCGGCACAAGCCACCGACGAATTCGCAAAGCTTCGCCACGGCGACTACGTGGGTTCTCAATTGGGGAGGATTGAGACGAGCGTCAGTAAGACCAGATAAAGGCGAAGCTAGGGGTTGCGCGCGGCCGAGGCGCCATCTGTGTCCTTGTAGGAGCCGATGCCTGCGCGCAACCCTTTTCATAAAAGATCGCGAAGCGCCTTCAAAAGGCGGCGAACAGCCTGAGGGTGAATGGAGCGGGTGAAGGGAATCGAACCCTCGTATTCAGCTTGGGAAGCTGCTGCTCTACCATTGAGCTACACCCGCGATGAAGCGAGATTTCCAACAGATGGGGGCCGCTGTCAAGTCGCGGCCGCCGGGAAGCCTCAGATGCGGAAGTGCTTCGAGAGTTTGAGGCCCTGGGCCTGGTAGTTGGAGCCGAGGCCGGAGCCGTAGAGGCTGGCAGGCTTTTCCTGCATGTGTTCGTAGACGAGGCGGCCGACGATCTGGCCGTCTTCGAGGATGAAGGGCACTTCGTGGCTGCGCACTTCGAGCACGGCGCGGCTGCCGCGTCCGCCGGCAGGCGCATGGCCGAAGCCCGGATCGAAGAAGCCGGCRTARTGGACGCGGAATTCGCCGACCAGCGGATCRAAGGGCGTCATTTCGGCGGCGTAATCCGGCGGCACGTGTACCGCCTCGCGCGAGACGAGGATATAGAACTCATCGGGATCGAGGATCAGCTCGTTGCGGCCGCGGCTGTGGAGCGGTTCCCAGAAATCGAAGAGGTCGTGCTCGGCCTTCTTGTCGACGTCGACGACGGCAGTGTGATGTTTGCCGCGATAACCGATCAGACCGTCCTTGTCTCCGGCGAGGTCGATCGACAGGGCGATGCCGCCGCCCGAAACGTTCGGCAGCTTGCTGGCGACCAGCGTCTCGCTTTCATGCAGCTTCAACAGTTCCGGCTCGCCGAGCAGGGCCTGGCCGACGCGGAAACGGATCTGCGACAGGCGCGAGCCGCGGCGCACAACGATCGGGAAGGTGCGCGGGCYGATTTCGAGATAGAGCGGGCCGGAATAGCCTGCCGGGATCTTGTCGAATTCCTGGGCGTAATCGGTGATGACGCGGGTGAAGATATCAAGGCGCCCGGTCGAGCTCTTCGGATTGGCCGAGGCCGACATGTCGGCCGGCAGCGCTAAGCTCTCCATCAGCGGCACGATGTAGACGCAGCCGGTCTCGAGCACCGCGCCTACGGACAGGTCGATCACATGCAGGCTCAGCCGGTCGAGCTTGTCGGACACCAGATGCGAGGGGCCGGGCATGAAGCTGGCGCGCACGCGAAAAGCCTTGCCGCCCAAGCGCAGGTCGAGGCTTGCCGGCTGGATCTGGTCGTGGTCCAGCTCCCGTTCGGAGATCAGACGCTCCGTTTCGAACAGCGCGGAGATCGCGCGATCCGCCAGAATTCCCGTTTCGCGAGCCATCATGCCTCATCCATCATTTGCCGCCGACAAAACCAAACTCGGGGAATTGACGCAAGCAGCTAACAGCAGTATTGCAGAATTATCCCGTGGTGATTTGGCCGGTCGGCTTGCAGCCACGTTAAACAAGTGGCTAAAAAGACCGGGTTGAAACCGGTCTGCTTTTGCGACCGGTTTTTTTGTTATGTGAAGGTGATGGCATGAGCAAGACCTGGCGCCCGGCAACCCAACTCGTCCACGGTGGCACGCTGCGTTCGCAATATGGCGAGACGTCCGAGGCAATCTATCTCACGCAAGGGTTCGTCTATGAGACGTCGGAGGCGGCCGAAGCCCGCTTCAAGGGCGAGACCGAGGGCTTCATCTATGCCCGCTACGGCAGCCCGACCAACGACATGTTCGAAAAGCGCATGTGCATGCTCGAAGGCGCCGAAGACGCCCGCGCCACCGCTTCCGGCATGGCCGCCGTCACCGCGGCGATCCTCTGCCAGCTGAAATCAGGCGATCATATCGTCGCCGCGCGTGCCCTGTTCGGCTCCTGCCGCTGGGTCGTCGAGACGCTGGCGCCGAAATACGGCATCGACTGCACGCTGATCGACGGCCGGGATCTGGCGAATTGGGAAAAGGCGATCACGCCGAAGACCAAGGTGTTCTTCCTGGAAAGCCCGACCAACCCGACGCTCGAAGTGATCGATATCGCAGGCGTTTCCAAGCTCGCCAACCAGATCGGCGCCAAGGTCGTCGTCGACAACGTCTTCGCAACGCCGCTCTTTCAGAAGCCCCTGGAGCTCGGCGCCCATATCGTCGTTTATTCCGCCACCAAGCATATTGACGGACAGGGCCGCTGCCTCGGCGGTGTCGTGCTTTCCGACAAGGAATGGATCGACGAGAACCTGCACGACTACTTCCGCCATACCGGCCCGGCGATGTCGCCGTTCAATGCCTGGACGCTGTTGAAGGGGATCGAGACGCTGCCGCTGCGCGTGCGTCAGCAGACCGAGAATGCGGCAAAGATCGCCGATTTCCTGGCCGAGCAAGGCAAGGTCGCCAAGGTGATCTATCCCGGCCGCAAGGACCATCCGCAGGCCGATATCATCGCCAAGCAGATGACCGGCGGCTCGACGCTGGTCGCGTTCGAGCTGAAGGGCGGCAAGGATGCGGCCTTCGCGCTGCAGAACGCGCTCGATATCGTCAAGATCTCCAACAATCTTGGCGACAGCAAGAGCCTGATCACCCATCCGGCGACGACCACGCACAAGAACCTGACGGACGAGGCGCGCGCCGAACTCGGCATTTCTCCGGGTACGGTCCGCCTTTCGGCCGGCATCGAGGATACCGACGACCTGATCGAGGATTTCGCGAAGGCGCTTGCCAAGGTCTCGGCCTGATCTAGGGATAAAGGCGGCCGGACCTCATTTGGGGTTCGGCCGTGCCGGACCTCACAAGGTGAGGCCGGATCTCACCAAGGTGAGACCGTGCCGGACCTCACTGGGTGAGACCGGGGGGAACAAGTTTGCCCGCCGCGGCGTTCCGAAACGGAATTAACACTGACAATTAGGCTTAACGTTCGAAAACCCTTCGGATCATAGACATTTCAGCGATGATAATTGTTCCGTTTCTTGACGGACAGGGCCTCTTATAAGATACGGGTAAGATATCTTGACTAAGGTGCAAGGCATGTATCGCGCCCTCACAAGAGAGATCGAAGTTGTCGTCGAGCCGTTCTATCTGGAGGAGCAATCCGATCCGGACGACGACCGCTATGTCTGGGGTTACCGGATTGTCATCAGCAACAATTCCGGCATAGCCGTTCGGCTGGTCAATCGTTACTGGAACATCACCGACCAGAACGGCCAGGTTGACGAGGTCACCGGTCCCGGCGTCGTCGGCGAACAGCCGCGGCTCAGCCCCGGCGACACCTACGAATATTCCTCCGGCTGCCCGCTCGACACGCCCTCAGGACTGATGTTCGGTCATTACCAGATGGAAACGGACGAAGGCGAGATGTTCGATGTCGACATCCCCGCCTTCTCGCTGGATTCGCCTGGGCTGCTGCGCGTGCTTAATTGAGGCGCATCAATTGAGACGTCATATTCCGTCGGCGCCACGGTCCTGAGACGTCCTCAACGCCCGGCTCCTGGGGGATTGCCGAGGCCTGCCCCTCATCCGCCTGCCGGCACCTTCTCCCCGCTTTTGCGGGGCGAAGGGGACGTGTCGCGACCTCTCCGTTCCCCACCAACCTTTCGTAGCGCACGTCCCCTCGCCCCGTTTTACGGGGGTCCGCAGGACGGGTCGAGACCAGTGGCTCGACCCCCGCAAGGTTAGGGTGAGGGGCAGCCATCGGCGCGAACCGGACAGCGGTGGTGTCAACTATTCAGCCGGCTGAAGCTCGGCCGGCTCGAAGCGGTAGGTGGTCGAGCAGAATTCGCAGGTGACGGCGATTTCGCCGTTTTCCTGGCTGGCCTCGATCTCCTCGGCCGAAAAGCCCTTGAGCACGCCCTTGATCTTGTCGCGCGAGCAGCTGCAGCGATCGAAGACGGCACGCGGTTCGTAAACGCGCACGCCGCGCTCGTGGAACAGGCGGAACAGCAGCCGCTCGGTGCCGACCAGCGGATCGGTCAGTTCATCGGCGTCGATGGTCTCAACCAGCGAACGCGCTTCGAGCCAGGCGTCGTCCTCGCCATGCGGGCGGCTGCCGGTGTCGCCGTCGCCGCCGTGGAGATCCGGCTGGCGCATGCGCTCCGGCGCTTCCGGCAGGAACTGGGCGACGAGGCCGCCTGCCCGCCAGCGATGGCGTGGCTTGCCCGCATCGTCACGGTCGAAGAGTTCGGCCGCGGCAAGGCGGACGCGCGTCGGGATCTGTTCCGACTGGCGGAAATAGACGCCGGCAATTTCTTCCAGCGTGGTGCCGTCGAGCGGAACGATGCCCTGGTAAGGCTGGCTGAACTTGCCCTGGTCGATGGTGAAGGCGAGCACGCCCTTGCCGAGCAGTTGCTCCGGCTCGGTCTCGCCTGACTCGATCGCCTTGTTGAGCAGCGCCTGATCGAAACGGGCATAGGCGCGGACATTTTCCGGCGTCGAGAAATCGGCGACGAGAAGATCGACCGGGCCATCGCCCTTGGTCTGCACCGTGAACTTGCCGTCGAACTTCAGCGAGGTGCCGAGCAGCACCGTCAGCACGACGACTTCGGCAAGCAGCCGGGCAACGGGCGCGGGATAATGATGGCGCTCGAGGATCGCATCGAGCATCGGGCCGAGCTGGACGGCGCGGCCACGCACATCCAGCCCCTCCACCTGGAAGGGGACGACATGGTCATCGCCGGCGAAATCAAACTGGCCGAGGGCGGCTGCAGCTTCTGCCATGCTTTTTCACTCCTAGTTTTCAGAGCGATGGGCCAGCGTTCCCTTCGCTCACGCGGTCGCGAGTTGTGACTCGCGACGTCCGATTATGGTTCAGATCGCGCCCAGGCACCAAGCAAGAATCGACTTCTGCGCATGAAGACGGTTTTCCGCTTCATCGAAGACCACGGATTGCGGACCGTCGATCACTTCGTCCGTCACTTCCTCACCGCGATGGGCGGGCAGGCAATGCATGAACAATGCATCATTGCCGGCTTTCGCCATCAAGGCCGCGTTGACCTGATAAGGCTGGAAGACATTGTGACCCCGGGCCCGATGTTCCTGATTCATGGAGACCCAGGTATCGGTCACCACGCAATCGACGCCGGCGACCGCACGGTCGGCATCATGGCAGAGCATGATTTCGGCGCCCTCATTGCGGGCCCAGTTCAGATAGTGATCCTTGGGCTCGGAGCCAAGGGGCACGGCCATGTTCATGCGGTAGCCGAAACGCGCGGCACCCTCGACCAGCGAATGCAGCACATTGTTGCCGTCGCCGGTCCAGGCGATGGTCTTGCCCTTGATCGGGCCGCGGTGCTCTTCGAAGGTCATGATATCGGCCATGATCTGGCAGGGATGGGTGTCATCCGTCAGCGCATTGATGACAGGCACGGTCGCATGCTCGGCAAGCTCGACCAGCCGCGAATGCTCGGTGGTGCGGATCATGATCGCATCGACATAACGCGACAGCACCTTGGCGGTGTCGCCGATCGTCTCGGCGCGGCCGAGCTGCATCTCGGTGCCGGAGAGGAACAGCGTTTCGCCGCCGAGCTGGCGCATGCCGACGTCGAAGGAGACACGGGTGCGCGTCGAGGGCTTCTCGAAGATCATCGCCAGCATCTTGCCGGCGAGCGGCTTGTCGCCCTGGCCTGCCTTGAAGGCCTGCTTGCGGGAAAGCGCATCGTTCATGATGGTTCTGAGATCGGCTGATGTGACCGCCGAGAGATCGAGGAAATGTTTAGGTGTCATATCGTCTTCTTACCTGTGCTGCGCCCGAAGGCGGCAAACTCTTCAAGCCGTCTTCTTGACCTTGGAGGCGCGAATGCTCTCGGCGGCGCGCTCGACGCGGGCAAGGCCCTCGCGGGCTTCCTCGGCGGTGACCACGAGCGGCGGAAGAAGGCGGATGACATTGTCGCCGGCAGGCACGCCGAGCAGATGGGCGGCGCGGATCGCCTGCAGCAGTTCGGCTGAGGGAACGGCAGCCTTGATGCCGAGCAAAAGCCCTTCGCCGCGCACGTCCTCGATCACATCGGGATAACGATCCTTCAGCGAGGCGAGGCCCTGGCGGAAGACCAGTGCAACGTCGCGCACATGCTGGAGGAAGCCATCGGCAAGGATGATGTCGAGCACGGCGCTGCCGACGGCCATGGCAAGCGGATTGCCGCCATAGGTCGAGCCATGCGTGCCGGCCTTCATGCCGGAGGCGGCCTCTGACGTGGCAAGGCAGGCGCCGAGCGGGAACCCGCCGCCGATGCCCTTGGCGACAGCCATGATATCGGGGGTGATGCCCGACCATTCATGGGCGAAGAGCTTGCCGGTGCGGCCGACGCCCGTCTGGACCTCGTCGAGGATCAACAGCAGGTCGTTATCGTCGCAGAGCTGGCGAAGCGCCTTCATGAATTCGGTGGTGGCAGGACGGACACCGCCCTCGCCCTGCACCGGCTCGATGAGGATGCCGGCCGTGGCATCGGTGATCGCGGCGCGGACCGCTTCGATATCGCCGAAAGGCACCTGATCGAAACCCGGCGCCTTGGGGCCGAAGCCTTCGAGATATTTCTCCTGACCGCCGGCGGCAATCGTTGCCAGCGTCCGTCCGTGGAAGGCGCCTTCGAAGGTGATGATATGGAAGCGCTCGGGATGGCCCTTGGAAAACTGATAGCGGCGCGCCGTCTTGATCGCGCATTCGAGCGCCTCGGCGCCTGAGTTGGTGAAGAACACCTTGTCGGCGAAGGTGGCGTCCGTCAGGCGTTTTGCCAGACGCTCCTGTCCGGGGATCTCGTAGATGTTCGACAGGTGCCAGACCTTGTCGGCCTGCTCCTTCAGTGCGCCGACCACATGCGGATTGCTGTGGCCGACGGACGTGACGGCGACGCCGGCGCCGAAATCGAGATATCGCTCGCCAGTTTCGGTGATCAGCCATACGCCCTCGCCTCGCTCGAACCGCAGCGGGGCACGAGAATAGGTGTCATAAAGCGGCGCGGCTTCAGCCATGGCGCGATCTCCATCAAAGTTGCCGGGCAATGACTCCGGCTAAGGAAACCAGGCCCGAAAAATCAAAAATGCCGCCTTGCGGCGGCGAGTGGCACTATTTCCTTTTCGCGCTGCAATGTCAACAAAACGGCGCCCTTAGCGTATGCAGCACAGGTGTACAGCGGCATTTTCAGTCTTCAACAGGCATTATTGCAGAAATGCCACGCAGGGACAGCAAGTTGGGGAAAACTACGAATTCGATTCATCCGGATTCATGCGACTCTTGTCACGGAGTCAGGCTCACACTAGGTTAAAGATCAATTACTAGACTGCATGCGGCGGAACTAGTCACCAAAATTGATCAAGCGTTTCTTGTTTCGGAGCTCCCGGGACAACGGTGAGGGATTCTGCCATCACCAACGCAAAAGGTGGAGACAGGGCATGAACTGGACAGACGAGCGGGTCGAGAAACTCAAGAAGCYTTGGGCCGAAGGACTGAGCGCGAGCCAGATCGCGGCACAACTTGGCGGTGTCAGCCGAAACGCGGTCATCGGTAAAGTGCACCGGCTGTGCCTTCCCGGCCGCGCCAAGGCCGGCGGCACCAACACCGCGGCGCGAACGCCGAAGCGCAATACATCGGCGCCGCGCGCGCCGAACTTCGCCTCTCGGATCACCACCCGCACCGTCACCCGCCAGCAGGGCGCGACGATGCTGAAGGAAGAGATCGAGATCGAAACGATCGAGGAAATGGAATACGTGCCGAGAGGCAATGTGGTGGTGCCGATTTCCCGCCGCCTCGGCCTGACGGAACTGACCGAACGCACCTGCAAGTGGCCGGTCGGCGATCCGCTGAAGGACGACTTCCATTTCTGCGGCTGCGAATCCCCCGACAATTCGCCCTATTGCAGCTATCACCAGAAGCTTGCCTACCAGCCGGTGAACGAACGCCGCCGGGCGGCAGCGCGGGCCAGCTGAGCGGGCTGACCATCGTTAGAATGCAGAAAACGGGCCGAGTGGCCCGTTTTTTTATGCGCGGATGGGAGCGCTTGGGTGTTCAGTTCGTTGAGAACGCCGACTTGCCCTCATCCGGCTGCCGCCACCAACCAGGGTCGAGCCATGGGTCTCGACCTTTCCTTCGGTTCTCAAGGGGCGAAGTGACATGCCGCAACATCTCGATTCCCTCTTCTCCCCTCGGGGAGAAGGTGCCCGTAGGGCGGATGAGGGGGGCCAGGGAAGCCGGTCTTTCTTACAACACCATGCGGGTTTCGACCGCGTTGGCGTCGTTTCGATCGTGTTCAGGGCGCAGCCGTTCGGCATGTGGGATAGGTTATCACGGAAAGAGTGTGCCGTGTGGCCCCCTCATCCGCCTGCCGGCACCTTCTCCCCGAGGGGAGAAGAGATTGTGCCGCAACCCTCTCTGTCCCCACCAACCTTTCGCAGAGCACGTCCCCTCGCCCCGTCTACGGGGTCCGGAGGACGGGTCGAGACGAGTGGCTCGACCCCGGTAGGTTAGGACGTTAGCACGAGCGACTTTGTCAGCAACCAGAACGGAAGCCCTCAGGCTTCCATCGAATAACCGGCGCCGCGGACGGTGCGGATGACGTCCTGCATGTTGGAAAAATTCAGCGCCTTGCGCAGGCGGCCGACATGGACGTCGACGGTGCGCTCGTCGACATAGATGTCGTGGCCCCAGACGCCGTCGAGAAGCTGTGAGCGGGAGAAGACCCGGCCTGGCGACGACATCAGGAATTCCAGCAGGCGGAATTCGGTGGGGCCGAGGCGGACTTCGCGGGTCTTGCGATGGACGCGATGGGTCTCGCGGTCGAGCTCGATGTCACCGCATTTCAGCACCGTCGACAGCACCTCGGGACGGGCGCGGCGCAGCATCGCCTTGACGCGGGCAACGAGCTCGGGGGTCGAGAAGGGCTTGACGACATAATCGTCGGCGCCCGTCGACAATCCGCGGACACGCTCGCTCTCCTCGCCGCGCGCCGTCAGCATGATGATCGGCAGGCGCTCGGTTTCCGGCCGCATGCGCAGGCGCCGGCAGAGCTCGATGCCGGAGACGCCAGGCAGCATCCAATCGAGGATGAGAAGATCGGGCGTGCGCTCCTGAAGTCGCATTTCGGCTTCGTCGCCACGAAGGATGGTATCGACCTCGAAGCCTTCCGCTTCGAGATTGTAGCGAAGAAGCACGCTGAGGGCTTCCTCGTCTTCAACAACTGCAACTCTCGGGATCATGCGTGTCGGTCTCCTCGCGCATGATCCTTAAACCGGGGGTGATTTAAGCAATGCATCCTGCGCAAAATCAGAATTGGCTGCGACCTCTTGCGCGCCCGGATGGGCGCGCACGCAAGCGGCGGGTGTGGGCGGTTATTCGGTGACCGCGCCGACGGTGTTGGCGCTGTCGTCCTTCGGACGGTCGCCTTCCGGCTGCGCGCCTGTCGTCATGTAAAAGATCGTCTCGGCGATGTTGGTGGCGTGGTCGCCGATGCGCTCGATGTTCTTGGCGCAGAAGAGAAGATGCGTGCAGCTGGTGATGTTGCGCGGATCTTCCATCATGTAGGTCAGGAGCTCGCGGAACAGCGAGGTGTACATCGCGTCGATCTCGTTGTCGCGTTCGCGGATCGCATTCGCCTTGTCGGCGGAACGATTGGTGTAGACATCGAGCACTTCCTTGAGCTGGACGAGCGCCAGCTCGGACAGATGCTCGAGGCCGCGGGCGAGCTTGCGGGGAACGCCGGTGCTTTGGACGGCGATGACGCGCTTGGCGGTGTTCTTGCCAAGGTCGCCGACGCGTTCGAGATCGGCGGCGATGCGGATCGAACCCATGATTTCGCGCAGGTCCGCGGCCATCGGCTGGCGGCGGGCGATGGTGACGATCGCCTTGTCGCCGATTTCGCGTTCGGCGTGATCGAGGATCACATCGTCGGAGATGACCTTCTGCGCCAGCGCGGTATCGCCGTTGACCAGCGCCCGCACGGCTTCGGCGACCATCTGCTCGGCCAGGCCGCCCATTTCGGAAATCCGCCTGGACAGGAACTTCAGATCATCATCATAGGCAGAATAAATATGTGTCGATGCCATGGGGCTTTATCCTCGAATAACGGAAAGGCTTGGTGACGCCAAAATCAGCCGAAGCGACCCATGATGTAGTCCTGGGTGCGCGGATCGTCGGGATTGGTGAACATCTTGTCGGTGTCGTTCTCCTCGACGAGATTGCCGAGGTGGAACATGGCGGTGCGCTGCGAGACGCGCGCGGCCTGCTGCATGGAGTGGGTGACGATGACGATCGTGTAGTTCTCGCGCAGCTCGTGGATCAACTCCTCGACCTTGGCGGTGGCGATCGGGTCGAGCGCCGAGCAGGGCTCGTCCATCAGGATCACTTCAGGGCTGACGGCGACGGCACGCGCAATGCAGAGGCGCTGCTGCTGACCGCCCGACAGGCCGGTGCCGGACTCGTGCACGCGGTCCTTGACCTCGTTCCAGAGGCCGGCGCGCTGCAGGCTGGTCTCGACGATCTGGTCGAGGTCGGCCTTCGACTTGGCAAGGCCATGGATGCGCGGGCCGTAGGAGACGTTTTCATAGATCGTCTTCGGGAACGGGTTGGGCTTCTGGAAGACCATGCCGACCCGGGCGCGAAGCTCGACGACGTCGATATCGGGATCATAGATATCGTCGGTATCAAGCGTGATCTTGCCGGTGACGCGGCAGCCGTCGATCGTGTCGTTCATGCGGTTGAGGCACCGCAGGAAGGTCGACTTCCCGCAGCCGGACGGGCCGATCAGGGCGGTTACCGTGTTTTCGCGGACGTTCAGGTTCACATCGAAAAGCGCGCGCTTCTCGCCGTAGTAAACCGAGACTTCCTTTCCGATCATCTTATAAGGGACGTTGCTCATCTTGCGATCCAGCGCCTTTTCAACTGCAGCTTCCGTCAACATATTCATGATGTTTAACTCCGTTTACCAGCGGCGCTCGAAGCGACGACGCAAGAGGATGGCGCCCATGTTCATGACGATCAGGAACAGGAGCAGGACGATGATGGCACCCGAAGTACGCTCAACGAAGGCACGTTCGGCCTCGTTGGCCCACATATAGACCTGTACGGGCAGAGCCGTCGAGGGATCGAGCGGTGTCGTCGGCGCGTTGGCGACGAAGGCGACCATGCCGATGAGGAGCAGCGGCGCGGTTTCGCCGAGCGCGTGCGCCAGCCCGATGATCGTGCCGGTGAGGATGCCGGGCATGGCAAGCGGCAGAACATGGTGGAACACCATCTGCATCTTCGAAGCGCCGAGGCCGAGCGCTGCGGCGCGGATCGACGGCGGCACGGCGCGCAGAGCCGCACGCGTGGCGATGATGATCGTCGGCAGGGTCATCAGCGTCAGCACCAGACCACCGACCAGCGAAGCCGAGCGCGGCAGGCCGATGAAGTTGATGAAGACGGAAAGACCGAGCAGGCCGTAGACGATGGAAGGAACCGCGGCGAGGTTGTTGATGTTGACCTCGATCAGATCCGTCAGCTTGTTCTTCGGCGCAAACTCCTCGAGATAGATCGAGGCGGCGACGCCGATCGGCAGAGCAAGCACGAGGACGATCAGCATCAGATAGAGCGAGCCGATCAGGGCGACGCCCAGGCCTGCGGCCTCCGGACGGCTGGAATTGCCGTTGACGAAGAGGCCGGTGTTGAACTGCTTGTGGAGAGCGCCGCTCGCCTTCAGCTCGTTCATCCAGGCAACCTGCTTGTCGTTGACCTTGCGGTTCTTCTCATCGACCGAGAGGTCAATCTGGCCCTTGCTGGCGCTGTCGACATTGGCGTCGGCGAGCACCGTGACGTTGACCGTCTTGCCGATGAGCGACGGATCGGCGATCACCATATCGCGCAGCTGGATCGGCGCGCTCTTCGACAGCATGGCGGATGCATCGCGCACGTCGGGACGGCTCGAGGCATTGATGTTCAGCTGCTTGACGATCGCGTCACGCAGGAGAACCGGATAGTTGGCGGCGATCAACACCGAAGGGTCGGTCGCACGCTTATTGTTTGGATCGATCGTCTTCTCGGAAAATTCGATCGGCAGGGTGACCGCCGTCTGCTGGAAGGCGGTATAGCCTTTGCCGATCACCGTCCACAGCAGGATGAAGAGAAAGACGAGACCGAAGGTGATGGCGGCGATGCCATAGGCCTGGAACCGGCGCTCGGCGGCATAGCGGCGCTTGATGCCGATATCGCGGCGCACGGGCGCCTTGGAAACGGTGACGCCGGCTGTGGGAGAAACAATATCCGTCATTCGTACTGCTCCCGGTATTTGCGCACGATGTAGAGCGCATAGATATTGAGGCAAAGCGTGATGCAAAACAGCGTGATGCCAAGGGCAAAGGCAACCAGCGTCTGCGGCGAGGTGAACTCGAGGTCACCGGTCAGCTGGTTGACGATCTTGACGGTCACCGTCGTCATCGGCTCGAAGGGATTGACCTGAATGCGGGCGGCGACACCGGCGGCCAGCACGACGATCATGGTTTCGCCGATGGCGCGCGAGGCCGTCATCAGCAATGCGCCGACGATGCCGGGAAGGGCTGCGGGCAAGACCACTTTCTTGATGGTTTCAGAACGTGTGGCACCAAGACCGAGCGAACCGTCACGCAGYGAMCGCGGCACGGCGGTGATGATGTCGTCCGACAGCGAMGACACGTAGGGGATCAGCATGATGCCCATGACGATGCCGGCCGTCAGAACGCTCTGCGCCTGGATGAAATTGCTGTAATTGCCGGACAGAAGGCCGCTGATCTGGGCGGAGAAATCGCGCAGGAACGGACCGACGGTGACGAGCGCGAAGAAGCCGTAGACGATCGTCGGAATGCCGGCGAGCACTTCAAGCAGCGGCTTGGCGATCGAGCGCACCCTCATCGAGGCGTATTCGGCCATGTAGATGGCGGCGAAAAGGCCGACCGGCACGGCGACCAGCATGGCGACCAGGCCGATATAGATCGTGCCGAGCAGCAGCGGGATCAGGCCGAACTGGCCGAAGGACGAGCTGCCGGCGCCGGCAAAGCGCGGATCCCAGACGGTGCCGAAGAAGAAGTCCATGGCAGGAACGGCTGCAAAGAAGCGGGCGGCTTCCGACAGCATGGAGAACACGATGCCGATCGTCGTCAGAATGGCGATCGAGGAGGCGAGCAGCAGGCCCCAGAGCATGACGCGCTCGACCCGGTTGCGGGCGCGGAAGCGTGGAGCGATGGAACGCAGCGCATAGAAGGCGCCGGCAACAGCGAGAGCGAAGACGATCACCGTCATGGCGATGCGGCTCATCATGCTCATGGCGTTGAGCTTTTTGGCGGCGTCGAGCATGTAGGGCAGCGGCTGGCTGGCAAGCGGCACACCCTTTTCGAGGAGCTTGGCCTGCAGGGCAGCCGGATCGTTGGCGACCGCAGCAGTTTCATCCGAGGTCAGCATCGTCAGGCCGCGGGCGACCGTCGCCACCATCGAATAACCAAGATCCTGCTCGACCGAGGCTTGCGCCTTGACGTCGTCGGGAACAGTGCCGCGAACCGAGGACTGGATGATGCCGGGGCTGATGGAGAGCCAGAGGCAGAGGACGATGAGGGCGGGAAGAACCGCCCAGATCGCGGCATAGGCGCCGTAATAGGCCGGTCGCGAATGCAATGCGGAGGATCGGCCTCCGGCAAGCGCCGTGGCGCGGCTGCGCGCGACCAGATAGGCGGCGGCTCCGATCACCACAAGGCACAAAAGTATGATGGATGTGCTCATTCGTTACGTCCCCAGGCCCATGGCCCCCAAAAAGCCCGGCAGCTTCATCAGCCTGCCTTCAGCTTCCAATCATGGAGAAGGAATTCAACCCTGCAGCTCCAGAACCGCCGGCGCGCAGGGACATAAGGCAATGCCGGCGCGGGCTGAAAGGCACCGCGCCGGCAAAGTAATTACATGGACTTGCCGGCTTCGACGTCCTTGCGGATCGCGTCACGTTCGGCATCCGGAGCGGCAACGAGGCCGTATTCGACGAGCGGGCTGTCGGGGCCGATCATCTGGTCGGATACGAAGAAGTTGACGTATTCCTTCAGGCCCGGAACGGCGCCGAGATGTGCCTTCTTGACGTAGAAGAACAGCGGGCGGGAAACCGGGTAGGTGCCGTTAGCGATCGTTTCGGTGGACGGAACGATACCGCTCATGCTCGCAACCTTGAGCTTGTCGGCGTTGTTTTCGTAGAAGGAAAGGCCGAATACGCCGACGCCGGTCTTGTTGGCGGCGATGCGTGCGAGGGTTTCCGGATAGTCGCCATCGATGTCAACGGCAACGCCGTCCTTGCGAACTGCGACGCAGGCCTTGCCCTGGGCAGCCTTGTCGGCGACTTCCTTGGCGATGACGTCGATTGCGCCAGAGGCCTTGCAGCCGGCGGCGAGAACGTTCTGTTCGAAGACTTCGCGGGTGCCGTGCTTTTCGCCCGGGATGTAGGCAGCGATATCAACAGCCGGAAGCTTCGGGTTGACTTCCGACCACTTCTTGTAAGGGTTGGCGACGAGCTTGCCGTCGACGACGACCTGGGCTGCGAGGGCCTTGTAGATGTCGGCAGGAACGTAGGCGACGTCAGGGTTGGAAGCGTCAGTTGCGAAGACGATGCCGTCGTAGCCGATCTTGACTTCCTGGATGTCGGTTACGCCGGCAGCCTTGCAGGCTTCGGCTTCGTTCTTGTTGATCGGACGCGAGGCGTTGGCAATGTCGATGGTGTCTTCGCCAACGCCCTTGCAGAATTCCTTCAGACCAGCGCCCGTGCCGCCGGATTCAACGACCGGCGTCTTGAAATTGGTGAAGGTTTCGCCGAAGGACTCGGCAACGATCTTTGCGTAAGGCAGGACGGTGGACGAACCAGCAACCTGAATCTGGTCACGGGCGACGGCAGCGCTAGCGAAAGCGGCGGTTGCAGCGAGCGCGGCAACGGTGAGCTTGAAGGTGTTCATTTAAAATCTCCCGGCATTTGGGCTTGTGTGAGTGCGGCCTTAGAGAGGCCCTCGCATTGCCTTTTTTCATCGGCGAGACTCTCTTAGCGCTTTAAGCACCGTCCTTTTATGTCAAAGCCGTGAAACATTTGTGACAGGTTAAGATATTGATTTATAAGGTTATATTTCAGATAGACCGATCGATCATGTCGGACGACCGGCGAAGTTCGGTGGTCAATCCACCTCGCGTTGTAAAAACCGGCAGCATATCGGCGACGGGCAGTGCGGCGGCGGCTTTCCGCTTCCGTCCTTTCATTAACGTTGTTCCGCGTGATTTGCCCCTCATCCGGCTGCCGCCACCGACCGGGGTCGAGCCATCGGTCTCGACCCGTCCTTCGGACCCCCGCTCGCGGGGCGAAAGGACATGCCGCAACGTCTCCGTTCCCACCTCGCTCTCGCATGGCACGTCCCCTCTCCCCGTAAAAACGGGGAGAGGGGACAGGCTTGTCAGAAGCGGACGGTAAAATCGGTGCCCTTGCCGACTTCCGACTTGACGATCAGCCGTGCCCGGTGGCGGGTGAGGATGTGCTTGACGATGGCAAGGCCGAGGCCGGTGCCCTTTTTCGAGCGGCTGTCCTCGATGCTGACGCGATAGAAGCGCTCGGTCAGGCGCGGCACATGCTCGGCCGGAATGCCTGGGCCCTTGTCGACGATGCTGACTTCGACCGGCTGGCCGGTGCCATTCTTCAGCCAGACGTCGACGATCTCGCCCTCCTGGCCGTATTTGCAGGCATTTTCCATCAGGTTCTCGAAGACCTGGACAAGTTCGTCGCGGTCTCCGAGCACTTCGACCTTGCCGTCGGGCAGATGCAGGTTGATGTCGACGCCGACATCCCTTGCCAGCGGCAACAGCGCATCTCTGACATGGCCGAGCAGCGGCACCAGGTCGATCTTCTCATCCGGCGCGATGTGCGATTTCAGCTCCAGGCGGGAAAGCGACAGCAGGTCGTCGACCAGCCGGCTCATGCGCGTCGTCTGATCGAGCATGATGTTGAGGAAACGCGCCTGCGCCTTCAGATCGTTCTTCGCCGGCCCCTGAATGGTCTCGATGAAGCCGCGCAGCGAGGCAAGCGGCGTGCGCAGCTCATGGCTGGCATTGGCGACGAAATCCGACCGCATGCGGTCGATGCGGCGGACCTCCGATATATCGCGGAAGGACAGGATGAAATAGCGCTCACGCGGGCCGTCATCGGCCGCGAATTCTATGGGTGCGCTGCGGACGATATAGACGCGTTCGGAGGGCAGCCGCTCGGAATGCTCGATCTGGTTCGGCGCGTTGGTGGCGATGGTTTCGCGCACCATGTCGAGCACGCCGGGCGAGCGCATACGGGCCGATATATGGGCGCCAAGCGCCACCTCGCCGAAGGCCTTTTCGGCAGCGCGGTTCTGGAAGAGCACCGAGGCGTCGTCCGACAGCACCATGACCGGGATGTCGAGGCCGGCGAGCGTGGCGGAAACTTCCGGCAGGCGGCTTGGCGGCGCTTCCGGCTCGATCTCCACCGGCGGGGCCGGTTCGGCCGCGATGATGGGGGCCTCATTGAAAAGCGCGGTGAGGATCATCACAAGCAGGAGGCCAAGCACGACCCATTTGTTCATGCCGGCGGCAAGAGCGGCGAGCGCGCTGAGGATCGCCGCAAGCAGCACCGGCCGTTCGCGCCTTATGCGCGCCAACAGGCTTTTTCTCCACGGAGTTTCGTCTTGCAAGTGCCCTCGCGGCGTCGATTCGTTTTTCTCTATATTGAACTCTGCCTGATAGCGGCAATTCATGACAGAAGTTTTCGGGCTGTCGCTTTGAAGCGAAAGGCCGCAGCCGAAAGCCACGAAAAATTGCCGGCCGACCGTGAAAGATTTGATTTTCAACGGTAACTATGTTCGCCTGCGGGAAGAGAACAATCAGGCTGAGGAGGATCACATGGACGAGGACGTCGAAAACAGGGCCGTGGAGCTGGTGATCCGCGGAAAGAAACGCACCTTCGATGTCGACGATCCGACCCTGCCGGCCTGGGTGGACGAACATGCGCTGGACTCCGGCGACTTCCCCTACAAGAAGAAGCTCAAGGAGGAGGACTATCTGGAGGAGCTGGAAAAGCTGCAGATCGAACTCGTCAAGGTGCAGTTCTGGCTGCAGGCGACCGGCAAGCGGGTGATGGCGCTGTTCGAGGGGCGCGACGCTGCCGGCAAGGGTGGCGCGATCTCGGCCTCTTCGGCGCATATGAACCCACGCCTTGCGCGCGTCGTGGCGCTGACCAAGCCGACCGAGCGCGAACAGGGGCAATGGTATTTCCAGCGTTATGTCGCGCAGTTTCCGACGGCTGGCGAATTCGTGCTGTTCGACCGCTCCTGGTACAACCGCGCCGGCGTCGAGCCGGTCATGGGTTTCTGCACGCCGCAGCAATATGAGGATTTTCTCAAGCAGACGCCGCAGCTCGAAAAGATCATCGCCCATGAGGGCATCTTCTTCTTTAAATTCTATCTCGATATCGGCCGCGAGATGCAGCTGAAGCGTTTCCACGACCGCCGGCACGATCCGCTGAAAGTCTGGAAACTGTCGTCGATGGACATCGCGGCGCTGACGAAATGGGGCGATTACAGCGACAAGCGCAACCGGATGCTCAAGGAAACCCATACGGATTTCGCGCCGTGGACGGTGATCCGCGCCAATGACAAGCGGCGGGCGCGGCTCGAGCTCATCCGCCACATGCTGAACAAGATGGATTATGACGGCAAGGACAAAAAGGCGCTCGGCACGGTCGACGCCGAGATCATCGGTTCGGGGCCTGGGTTTCTGAAATAAGGCTTTTTGAAATAGGGCACCGGCTCTGCCGGGACTGGGATTACTGCCCCGGCAGGATGCGGATGGCGAAGAGGTTGATGCCGCGCGCCTTGCCGTCGAGATCGCTGTTGATCGTCAGCGTGCCCGGCGAATTCGGCGCCAGCGAGCGGTCGAACTTCACCTGCAGCAGCGCATCCGACTTCTCGCGGGTGACGTTGAAGCGATGGCGAGCACAATTGCCGAGCGTCTGGAAATTGCACTCGACGGTGATCTGGGTCGGCTCGTCGGTGGTGGACTGCAGCGTCAGCGCGATGGTCGAGGATTTGCCGGCAAGCTGCTGTAGCACCGAAGGCGGAACGCTGATCGAGATATTGCCATCGGCAGTACCGCTCTCGGAAATCAGCCGTACGGCCGGGCCGTCATTCTCGGCGATTTTTTCGGTGCGCGCCCGCGGGCCGCTTTGAATCTTGTCGGCGTCCTCAGGCTTGAACAGCGGGATCCAATCGGCCGAGAAACTGTTCTGCGGGTCGATGGTCACCGGCTGATCGGTGTGGGAGGCGGCATTCCCGGCGCTGTCGTCATTGCCGGTAAAATCCTCGGGCTGGGTGCTTGCCGGCGGATTGGCGACGCTGGTGTCGCGTTCGGCCGCCGTCATCAGCAGGCCCGATGTATGCGCCCACCAGGCGCCGATGCCGATGAAGGCCAGCAGCACGCACCAGACGAGCAGTCTCGAAAAAAACTTGCGCGGCTTGCGGCGGCCTGCCGCCCGCTCCGGGCGGAAATCCATATTGGTGGCGCGCTGACCGCGGGCGAGGCGTTCCTCGCCGACAGGGGCGGCAGCCAGATGATCGGCACTGCCGGCATGCACGTCGTCAAGACTGGACTCGTCGCCGCGGTTCGGGGCAACGTCGGGCGCGCGGGTCTCGCCTGAGACCATCGGACCATCGAACTCGTCGACTTGGGCTTGGTGAACCGGCGGCGCCGGCATTTCCACCACCGGCGGCACGGGTACTTCAGGCGGTCTCTGGCGGGGGTGAAGGCGGTCGCGCTCCTCGCCTTCGATGGCGTGGATGGTGCTTTCCAGGCGGTGGCGGTGATGGGCGACGACCTCGGTGTCGGTGATATCCTGCTTGCGCAGCCCGGCTTCCAGCGCCTGGCGGGCCGACTGATAGATCCTCGCTCGAACCTCCGGATTATCGCGATCGGAATTCTCGAGCGCAGTTCTGATGGCCGTTTCTAATCCGCTCACATTCAGTCCTTCACCTTGAATTCGGCATCGGACTGCAATCCCCGCCGTTCTCCATCAAAATTCGGTAGCGTCAAGTGCGGCAAACCGCAAGCCTTGCGAGGGTGGGCCGCCATCGATCGGCAGGGATATCGGCAGGTTTCACCGCTTGTGGGCCTTATTCTATTAGCTTTCTCGGACGTATATATTCGGGCTGAAATCGACGAAGGCATGGCAGCCGCTCTTTTATCGCCTTTTCATCTCTGTTATGAGATTGACGTTTTCGTAAACGTCAATGGAAGCGATGAACCATGGCCCTGCCCCCGATCCTCAAGGACAGATTGAGACTGCCGGTCATCGGCTCGCCGCTGTTCATCATCTCGCATCCGGCGCTGACGCTGGCGCAATGCAAGGCGGGCATCGTCGGAGCATTTCCGGCGCTGAACGCCCGGCCGGAAAGCCAGCTCGACGAATGGCTGGCCGAGATCACCGAGGAGCTTGCCCGCCACGACGCCGCCCATCCGGAGCGGCCGGCCGCCCCCTTTGCCGTCAACCAGATCGTCCATATGTCGAACAAGCGGCTGGAGCACGACCTTACGCTCTGCGTCAAATACAAGGTGCCGATCGTCATCTCCTCGCTCGGCGCCGTGCCCGAGGTCAACGCCGCCGTGCATTCCTATGGCGGCATCGTGCTGCATGACATTATCAACAACCGCCACGCCCATTCGGCGATCCGCAAGGGTGCCGACGGGCTGATCGCGGTGGCGGCCGGGGCCGGCGGCCATGCCGGCACGCTGTCGCCCTTTGCGCTCGTCCAGGAGATCCGCGAATGGTTCGACGGGCCGCTGCTGCTGGCCGGCGCCATCGCCACCGGCGGCGCCATTCTCGCCGCAGAAGCGATGGGCGCCGACATGGCCTATATCGGCTCGCCCTTCATCGCCACTGAAGAGGCGCGTGCCGCGGACGCCTACAAGCAGGCGATCGTCGCAGGCGCCGCTGGCGATATCGTCTACTCCAACTATTTCACCGGCGTGCACGGCAACTACCTCAAGCCCTCGATCGTGGCTGCCGGCATGGACCCCGATAATCTCCCCTTAGCCGATGTCTCGAAGATGGATTTCGAGCAGGCTGTCGGCGGCGCCAAGGCCTGGAAGGACATCTGGGGCAGCGGCCAGGGCATCAGCGCCGTCAAGGCCGTCGAGCCGGTGGCAAATCTCGTCGACCGGCTGGAGGCCGAATACAGGGTGGCGCGCGCCCGGCTGGCGCTCTGAGGCGCCCTTCCCTCTTTTTTGCCAAAGCCATGACAGGGTGCTTGAAATCTTCCAACAATGGCTGTATCAGCGCCATGCAAATCGCAGGCCGCATGCTTCGGCCGCGAGGGGCCGCTTTAGCTCAGGTGGTAGAGCACATCATTCGTAATGATGGGGTCGCAGGTTCGAGTCCTGCAAGCGGCACCAGCTTTTTCAAGCGCTCCGGCCGGTTTCAATTTTCTCGCTCATCCTATTACATGATTCCCCAAATYGGAATCGACTTAAGGAATTATGAAGCTATTCAAAGTGTTACAGCGTCTTTGCGTCTGAAAAGACGCGTGCCGCCTCGGCTAGTGGCAAAGCTCATCTGGGTCAAATGACAACGGGAACGTTCGCTCCCATGGCCGAATAATACGGTCTCCTGTTTCAGGGCCAAATCGGGCCAACAGCGATTGTGATGGACGATCTAGTCTATCTTCGCGTGTGCACGCTCGCAGAACTGATTGCCTTTCAACGCTTTGTGGAGCACCATCATCGGCACAGCCGGGGGGATGGAACAATGGGACAGCTCACGAGCGCAGAGCGGGGGTTTGCGGCAGCTATTCTTATCGCTTTGATGGTTGTCGGCGTCGCGATGGCCGCTGCTGGTCGCTTTGATCCCTTCGGCATACACGGCGTTATCGTCTTCGTGTATTGCGGCGCGTTGTTCTGCTACATCCTGACTTTGGCTTTCGGCGAAGAACCGGATGCTTCGCGCTTTTCCAGCTACTATGACGATCCGATCAAGGTGGGCGTGGCGCTCACATTGGCCTGGGCGATCTTTGGCATGTTCTTTGGCGTCTGGGCGGCCGCCCAGCTTGCCTGGCCGAGCCTGAATTTTGATACGGCGTGGTCGAGCTTCGGTCGAATACGACCGGCCCACACGACCGGAGTGATCTTCGGCTTCGGCGGAAATGCGTTGATCGCGACATCATTCCATGTCGTTCAGCGAACATCGCGCGCAAGGTTGGCCGACCAACTCTCCCCCTGGTTCGTGATCTTCGGCTATAATCTTTTCTGTCTGATCGCCGTCAGCGGCTATTTCATGGGCGTTACCCAGTCCAAGGAATACGCAGAAGCGGAATGGTATGCCGACATCTGGCTCGTGATCGTCTGGATCGCGTATTTCGCGCTTTTCGTACGCACCTTGGCACGGCGCAAGGAACCTCACATCTACGTCGCCAACTGGTACTATCTTGCCTTCATCATCGTGGTGGCGATCCTCCATATCGTCAACAACCTGGCAGTGCCCGTATCGTTCGGACAGGCGAAAAGCTACACGGTATGGGCCGGTGTACAGGATGCTATGGTCCAATGGTGGTACGGGCACAATGCCGTGGCGTTTTTTCTCACGGCAGGCTTCCTGGGAATGCTCTACTATTATCTGCCGATCCGCGCTGAGCGACCGATCTTTTCCTATCGATTGTCCATTCTCAGCTTCTGGGGGATTACCTTCTTCTACATGTGGGCGGGATCCCACCATCTCCATTACACCGCGCTGCCTATCTGGGTGCAAAACCTTGGAATGACGTTTTCGGTCATGCTGCTGGTTCCGTCGTGGGCATCGGCCGGAAACGCCTTGCTGACATTGAACGGGGCCTGGCACCGCGTCCGTGACGACGCCACTCTTCGCTTCATCATGATGGCGGCGTTCTTTTACGGGCTGTCGACATTCGAGGGGTCTTTCATGGCAATCAGACCCGTCAACTCACTGTCTCATTATACCGACTGGACGGTCGGACATGTCCATGCCGGTGCGCTGGGCTGGGTCGCCATGATAACGTTCGGCGCGTTCTACACACTCGTTCCATCGATCTGGAAACGCGAAAGGATGTATTCCTCGGCCCTGGTCGAAGTCCACTTCTGGTTGGCGCTTGCAGGCACGCTCATCTACGTCTTCGCCATGTGGAATTCCGGCATCATCCAGGGCTTGATGTGGCGCACATATTCAGCCGACAACACCCTGGTCTATTCATTCGTCGACAGTCTGCTGGCGATGTATCCCTACTATATCGCACGCGCTTTCGGAGGGCTGCTTTTCCTCCTTGGGGCGATCGTGGCGAGCTTCAATATCTGGATGACCGTTCGAACGGCTCCCGCCGTGGGAGCAGTTCACGACGCGCCCCTGACTTCTGGCCTTCTCGAAAACGCGCCGGCGGAGTGAGAGATGAGCGAACGTCTGCATGGAAGACTGGAACGGACGGCCGTCGGGTTTATGCTGGCTATCGTTGTAGCGGGAAGCGTCGGCGGGCTTGTCGAGATCGCCCCGCTGTTCACGATCCACGAGACGGTCGAGGACGCCCCGGACATGAGAGTTTACACCCCTCTCGAAGCGGCCGGCCGCGACATCTATGTCCGGGAAGGCTGTTACGCGTGCCACAGCCAGATGATCAGAACGCTGCGGGACGAGGTCGAGCGGTACGGTCCTTATTCTCTTGCGGTCGAATCCAAATACGACCATCCCATGCTGTGGGGATCAAAGCGCACGGGTCCGGATCTGGCGCGCATCGGCGGGAAATATTCCGATCTCTGGCACGTGGCTCACCTGATCAATCCTCGTGACGTCGTTCCCGAATCCAACATGCCTTCTTACCCGTGGCTGGCGACAACCCAGCTCAAGCTGGCCGATTTGCGCGGCCATCTCGCCGCGCTGAGGGCCGTCGGCGTGCCGTACACGGATGAAATGATCGCCAACGCGGCCGCAGATGCTTACGGACAGTCCAATCCTGACAGCGAGCAATCCTCGGGCGTCGTGGAACGTTATGGGGACAAAACCCAGCTATCGGTATTTGACGGTGTCAAAACCAACGTCACCGAAATGGATGCCATGGTCGCGTATCTGCAGGTCCTGGGTGAGTTGACAAACGCAGCCTATGAAAACACCGCGGCACCGGAGCAGATGCCGAACCCCAACAACTAAGGCCACAGGGGATTGAAATGGATGTTACTCACGAGACCATGTTGGAACTGTCCAAGGTATGGGGCCTGCTGTATCTCATCCTGTTTTCGATCGGAGTGGTCGTCTACACGTTCTGGCCCTCCAACAGGGCGCGTTTCGACCGGGCGGAAACGGAGATATTCGACAAGGACGACACCCCATGGCGATAGAGGAAGTCGATCCCGTAACAGGCCGCCAGACGACCGGACACATCTGGAACGGCATCAAGGAACTGGATACTCCGGTGCCGCGCGGAGTGCTGCTCTTCCTGATCGTCACGCACCTGTTCGCCGCTCTCTGGTGGATACTGTATCCGACCTGGCCGCTTGGAAGCACGTATACGAGGGGCCTGATCGGGACGGGTCAAAAGCAGGCGGTAGAGCGAAAGATCATAGAAGCCGATGCTTCGCGCGCGCCCTGGATCGAGAAGATCGAGACCAGTTCCTTTGATGAAATCCGTGCCGACGAAAAGCTGATGGAGAAGGTGGCCTCCAGCGGCCACCAGTTGTTCGGAGACAACTGCGCCGCCTGTCATGGAAGGGACGGCAAGGGCGGACGAGACTTCCCCGATCTTACCGATAACGACTGGCTTTGGGGTGGCGGACCAGAAAAGATCGTCCAGACCATGACGGTGGGGGTGAATACGACGCACTCGCAAAGCCGCGTGTCGCAGATGCCTGCGTTCGGAACAGACGAAATGCTCGACCGAAAACAGGTGAGCGACGTCGCCGCCTATGTCTATTCGTTGAGCAATACGTCCACCGAAGCCGCAGACGCCAGCCAGATAGCTGCTGGCCGCGAGGTGTTCATGGCTAGCTGCGTGGCATGCCACGGCGAAGATGCCAAAGGCAAACAGGATGTCGGTGCGCCGAACCTGACCGATGGCCGCTGGATTTACGGCGGGGGCATCGAACGAATCGTCCAGTCGATCCATGGCGGACGGCAGGGACATATGCCCACCTGGGACGAACGCCTAAGTCCAGCTGAGATAAAGATACTCGCGCTTTATGTGAACAAGCTGGGTGGGGGTCAGCAGTGATGCCCGAAGCGAAGAGACCTTTACCACGCGCTTTCAAGTGGCTGCTGATCGGGCTGACCGGGGCGATCTTTGTCGGCGCTAACGCCCATTTTGTTTACATGGCGATCGCCACCCAGCCCGCCTGCATCGAGCATATCAAGGAAAAAGGCCAGCAACCCAACCAATTCAGGGCCGCCGCTTCAGCTTGCTGAACGCACGAGGAGGATCAGATGCCGCAGGACGACACTTCCGGCCGATATCGGAGCGAGGTATCGGGGATACAGGAGACGATGGATCCCAAGTGGCAGCGGCATCTGCCCCTCGGTGCTCCTCTCGGTTGGCTTGGCCAAGGCTGGCAGGACTTGATCCGGCAACCCTGGCCAAGTCTAGCCTACGGGTTCGTGGTGTTCTTACTGGCGTTGGCGGCCACCGTGATGCTGTTTCGGCTCGAGCGCGACTATCTCCTCTTTCCCGCATTGGCGGGCATATTGATCGTCGCGCCGCTCTTTGCCGCAGGGCTCTATGTCAAGAGCAGGAGTTTGGCGAACGGGGAGCGCATCACGCTTCGGGAGATGTTATTCGTCCGGCCKAGAGCTGGAGGGCAGGTGTTTTTCACGGGAATGCTGCTGTGCATGGTGATGCTGCTCTGGATGAGGGCAGCGGTCATTATCTACGCGCTCTTTTTCGGCGTTAATCCGTTCCCCGGCCTTGATGGCGTAGCAAGGCTATTGGTCACCACCCCCTCGGGCTGGGGCATGCTGATCGTCGGCTTGTGCGTGGGCGCATTGTTTGCTGGATTCGCTTTTGCAATCGGGGTGTTCTCAATCCCGATGCTGCTGGATGAGCGCATCGACGCCTTCACAGCGATGGGCGTCAGCGTTGTCATGGTCTGGAACAACATGGGACCGTCAGTGGTCTGGGGCGCGATCGTGCTCGCCCTCTTCCTCGCCAGCCTGCTGACAGGACTTGTCGGACTGATCGTCGTTTTTCCTTTGCTCGGCCACGCCACATGGCATGCCTACAAGGCAATGAGGTAGCGAGGAACGGACAATGACCTGCTGCGCGTCAATTGCGTCGTCGCTCCACGAGCCCGGACCAAGAAGGCCGGGCGTGGACGAGGTTGCGTTGGCAAGCAGGGATTTGGGCAATGGTCTCAGGCAGATCACCTTGTCCGTCCCGGACATGCGATGCGGCGCATGCATGGCGCTTCTGGAATCGACCCTTGGCAAGCACCCCGAAGTTCACATGGCGCGCGCCAATCTGACGGCAAAGCGCGTAACCATCCATTGGCAAGCGGAAAATGGTTCGCCGCCCGATTTTGCCGCCCTGATCGGAACGATCGGTTACACGGCCGTCTTGCCGGCGGAAGGCCGTGATCAACCGGACGGTGAGATATCAGGCCTGCTGCGCGCGCTGGCAGTCGCCGGCTTTTGCTCAATGAACATCATGGTGCTGTCCGTATCGGTCTGGGCGGGTGCGGACCCGGCAACACGTCAGACGCTCCACCTGATGTCGGCCGCGCTCGCACTACCGGCCGTGATCTACTCCGGGGCGACATTCTACCGGTCGGCGTGGCGGGCGCTCGTGCACGGTCGGGCAAACATGGATGTGCCGGTCAGCATCGGCGTCTTGCTCTCGTTCGGTCTCAGCGTATACGACACGTTCGCCGAAGGACGGCAAGCCTACTTCGAGGCCAGTACCTCGTTGATCTTCATTTTGCTCGTCGGACGCACGCTGGACCATCTGATGCGACGGCGGGCGCGATCGGCGGCGGCGTCTCTGGCCGACATGATGCCGAAGGGCGCGAATGTGATACGCGCGGACGGACGGATCGAATATGTTCCACTGAGCGACATCGTTTCTGGCACCCGCACCCTGATTGCAGCCGGCGATAGAATTCCGGCCGACGGGACGATTCTCTCCGGCCTGTCGGAACTTGACCGTTCATTGCTGACGGGAGAGAGCCGTTGGGAGACGGTTGGACCAGGCGGACAGGTTCGCGCGGGAGATTTGAACGTCGGCCATCCCCTGACTGTCGAAGCCACCGCCGCACCGGGAGATTCGACAGTCGCCGAGCTGCATAGGATGCTGGAAGCCGTCGAGGACTGCCGGTCTCAATACCGGATACTCGCAGACAGGGCCGCGCGTCTCTATGCTCCCGTTATCCACGGACTGTCGGTGCTGACATTCCTTTCGTGGTTTGCGGTGACACAGGACATCCACCTCGCCCTGACGATTTCGATTTCGGTCCTGATCATCGCCTGCCCTTGTGCGCTGGGGCTGGCGGTCCCGATGGTTCAGGTCGTTGCAGCACGCAGATTGTTCACCCAGGGCATCGTGGCACGGGACGGATCGGCATTGGAACGTTTGGCGGAAATCGACACCGTCGTTTTCGACAAGACCGGTACGCTGACGCAGTACGAGCCGACGCTGTTGACCGGGAACTGGACCGGACCACTGGAATTTTCACTGGCTGCGTCGCTGTCGCGGTTTTCGAGCCATCCGATGTCGAGAGCGATCGCGGATTACGCCTCACGGCGCGAGTGGGAGGCCCTCGCGCTCGAAGACGTCAGGGAGATACCAGGCAACGGTCTCGAGGCGTCTTTCCGAGGGGAAGTTTATCGACTTGGGCGAGCGGCATGGGCGGCGAGCGGCGATGCAGATGACCGGACTGCCGCCGCTTCTACTGTCGTCCTGACACGACAGGGAGAAGTCCTTGCCTCTTTCGTTTTTGGAGAGAAGGTTCGAGCCGGGTCGGCGATGGCGGTGCAGTTCTTGAAGAGTCGCGGCATCGCCGTCGAAATGCTAACAGGCGATGTCCCCGAAGCGGCTCTTGCAGTGGCACAGGAAGTCGGAATCGACTCGGTAAAAGCAGCCGCACTCCCCAAGGACAAGGCCGAGGCGATCGATGCGTTGCGCAGTCTCGGACGCAAGGTGATGATGATTGGTGACGGAATAAACGACGCGGTCGCGCTGAAGGCCGCGCATGTTTCCATGGCTCCGGCATCAGGAAGTGACATCGGTCGCAGCGCCGCCGATTTCATCCTGCTCAATGGAGACATGGACGGAATGAAGGTCGCGCTGACGACGGCGGGTCGTGCGGCCGTGCTGATCCGCCAAAATTTCGCTTTGGCTATCGTCTACAATGCGTGCAGCATTCCTCTCGCACTGTTGGGCTATGCCAACCCGCTCATCGCCGCGATAGCGATGTCGACGTCGTCCATATTGGTCGTCGCGAATGCGATGAGGCTTGAGATCGACGGCACGCCACCAGAGCGGGAAATGCGGCGGATAAATAAGCTGGCGGGAGTGGGATAAATGAGCGCATTGTCGTTTCTGATACCCATAGCTCTGTTCATGGGCATCGCCGGGCTTGGTGCCTTCCTTTGGTCCCTGCGCACCGGTCAGTACGAAGATCTGGATGGCGCAGCGGAAAGGATATTGTCCGAAAAGGACGACAAGCCTCTCGGCGGCTGAAGGATCGATCGTAAATGCTTTGAAGGAGGGTCGAATGGAAGACACGGATCGCCACTCTCCGCCGGTTGAACATGATACCGCCCAAGCGCCACGCATCCGCACCATTGATCCATCGGAGGCTGTGACGGGGGTTGCCATTGTCTTGGGCATCCTTGGCGGAGCAATCGGCGTCGTTTCCACCTTGTTCCTGTCTGGTGCATCCAGCGTTGGTTCCTGGATCGCCTACTGCCTCATTGCGGCGTTGGCGGGCGGCTCTGCAGGGATCGTCGTCGGCGGAATGTTTGGAGCGATTTTCGCGGTAACCAGGGGAATAACGGTACCCGCCCGCAGTGATCGTCAGGGCTGAAGAGGCTAAGCCGGGGTCACCGCCTCCGGCGCAATAGTGCCAACCAGCCCAACCCATCCCGGAACAATGCCCCCGGGGATCAAGTTTTCTCCCTGAGACAACAAGCATGGAGAAAATCATGTCCTGCAAGTTCATCGCGATATCACTGCTTTCGATCGGTCTGGCTGGCCCGGCGCTGGCGCAGACGGCCGGGGGTGCGGATGCCAATGGGCGGCTTTCGGTGGCGCCTGTTATCGGCGGATCGGGGAGTTCGGGCGGCGGTTCCGCCGGCGCCGGGTCAGCTGGCACGGGGTCTGTCGGCACCGATCCCGGCACCACCGGCAGCACGACAGGCAATGGCGGCGTCAATCTCAACAGCGGCCGCAGCACGATCAATCCCGGCGGGGTCAATCCCAACCTGCAGCAGACGCCGGGTTGCGCGGGGGCGGCTGGCACCGGGACGGATACCGGCTCCGTCGGCGATGCGTGCCCGCAATGAGGATAGGGCGATTGTTMGCCTTCCCTCCCGACAGAATGAAGGCCCGGCGTCGCTCTGCCCGGGCCTTCGCTTTTGACCGAAACTTCCCTGACATCGCGCGAAAACGATCGCTGCCGTCAGAAACCGGTCGCGGCCTGCTTTACCGTTCGGCCCTGAAGACGTAAAAGAGCCACATCACTCCGCAAGCGGCGCATCGCCCCACATCTCGCCAGCCTGCCGATATTTCCGGCATCTGCGGAGCACCCGAAGAGGATCGTCATGTCGAATGCAGCGCAACGCTCGAACCGCGTGCTTATCGTCGCCACCATCATGCTCGCAACCTTCATGGTGGCGATCGAGGCGACGATCGTGGCGACCGCGATGCCGCGCATCGTCGGGCAGCTCGGCGGGTTTTCCTATTACAGCTGGGTGTTTTCGGCCTTCCTCTTGGCGCAATCGACGACGACGGTCATCTACGGCAAGCTTTCCGACATTTTCGGGCGCAAGCCGGTGCTGATCGGCGGCATCCTGATCTTCCTGGTCGGCTCTTTGCTCTGCGGGCTTGCCTGGTCGATGATGTCGCTGGTGCTGTTCCGGCTGCTGCAGGGGCTCGGCGCCGGCGCCATCCAGCCGGTCACGACGACGATCATCGGCGATCTCTTCAAGCTCGAGGAACGCGGCCGCGTGCAGGGCTTCATGGCAACCGTCTGGGCGACATCGGCCGTCGTCGGGCCGCTGGCCGGCGGCATCATCGTCGACAACATTTCCTGGGCCTGGATCTTCTGGATCAACCTGCCGATCGGCATCATTTCGATCATTGCCTTCATGATCTTCCTGAAGGAGGACGTGGCGCACAAGCAGGCAAAGATTGATTACCTCGGAGCGGCGCTGTTTTCGATCTCGATCGTCGCACTTCTCGTCATGCTGACGGAAACCGATGCGAGCGCCTGGATCCTGATTTCGCTTTTCGCCGTCTTCGTGGTCGCGGGCCTTTTCTTTCTCGCCCAGGAGAAGCGGGCGCCGGAACCGATCATTTCGATCCCGCTCTGGAGCCGAAGGCTGATTGCGACCAGCAATGCGGCGACGCTGCTTGCCGGCATGGCGCTGATCGGGCTTTCGACAATCCTGCCGATCTATGTGCAGGGCGTGCTCGGCCGTTCGCCTGTTGTCGCGGGCTTCACGCTCACCATGCTCGTCGTCGGCTGGCCTCTGGCGGTGATCCTCTCCGGCCGCTTCTACAAGGCCTTCGGCATCCGCCGCACCTTGCGTGTCGGCAGCCTGATGTTTCCCTTCGGTGCCTGTTTCCTGTTGTTCCTGACACCTGACAGTTCGCCGGTCGTTGCCGGCGCCGGCTCCTTCTTCATGGGCTTCGGCATGGGTCTCATCAGCCTCACCAGCATCGTGCTGGTGCAGGAGAGCGTCGAATGGTCGATGCGCGGCAGCGCCACAGCCTCGATCATCTTTTCCCGCAGCCTCGGCAATACGCTCGGCGCCACTGTGCTCGGCGCCATCCTCAATGCCGGCATCAACCACTATGCGAGCGGCGAGGCGGCGGCAGGCCTGCATGACGCACTGAACCAGCCGACCGGGCTTTCGGCGCTCGCCGCCGATCCGGCGATCCGCGCCGTCTTCAATGCGGCTCTGCACTGGAGCTTCTGGGGCGTCGTCATCGTCGCGGTGCTCACCTTCTTCACCACCTGGCTGATCCCGGTCGGTCCTAGCCAGAAGCGCGAGGGGGCGGCGGTCGCAAGCGAGGCGGCTTCGCATTAAGCGGTTCGGCTTGTGGAAACGCAGATATGCTGCGTTTCCACAGCGGTGGATTGTGTTGGGAGAGTTGTCGGACGATGAGTGTTTTCGTGCTGCTCCTGGGGTTTCCGGGCGTCGGGAAGCTGACAATCGCTCGAGAACTCGGCTCGCTGATATCAGCAAAGATTGTTGATAATCACTGGTTCAACAACCCGATCTTGCGCCTCCTCGACGAGGATCAGACCGCTCCGCTGCCTAAGGGCGTCTGGGAGTACACTGGTAGGATCCGGCAGGCCGTGCTGGATGCGATCACCGCCTATAGCAGCCCGTCGGCGAATTTCATCTTCACCCACGCCGGTGTCGAAGGCGATGTGCGCAGCGCGCGGACGTACCAACAGTTCGTCGACGCCGCCACACAGGGCGCCGCGGTCTTCGTTCCGGTGAGATTGCTTTGTGCCGAAGAAGAACTGGCGCGTCGCGTTTCCTCCCCCGCACGGCGCAACCATTTGAAAACCACCGACGTCGAGACGTCGAGGAGCCGAAGCCAACAGGCCGTGGTTCTTGATATTCCGCACCAACACGCGCTGACGTTGGATGTGACGTTCAGGTCGCCTTTGGAAAGTGCTGCGGCAATACGGGATCATGTTGTGGCTTGCGGCGCCTGAGGGATGCAGTCCTTCGCGCAATCTTTCAGATTCGCTCCTTGCGCTTTAGGTCTTTGTTTTTAGGCATATCGTTATCGCAAAACCGCCGCACAGTTTTGCGCGACATGCGTGAGACTCGGCGGCGCGCGACAAGGCGCTACGATTCTGATTCAAGGAATTCTGCAGCAGCCTATCGCGTGCCTGTGATCACAGTTGCCGTTGAGCGAAGGTGAACCTTGCCGTCGCTGACGGATTGTTGCGCCAGCTCCAGGACCTCGCGGCGGATTTTCTCCCGTGTTGCTGCGTCGGCCCTGGATAGTCCGGCGACCACAGGCGCAGCGATCTCGGTCATGAAGTCCCAGTAGCGCTCCGGGGCATCGTGCACCATCATCGCCGACACCTCGTCCTCGGCGACATCGCGAAGACCCGCCTCCCTGAAGGTCTCGACGATCATGCCCTCCCCCGYGCAGCGGAACAGGCCCGGAGAGCCGGGCGGCGGCGGAGGCATGTCCACGTGGCGGGCGATCGTGCCCATGACCGTGGTCGCCCATGGATTTTTGGGAGGCACGCTCCAGACTGCGGCGCAGACGCGCGCACCGGGCTTTGCCACGCGCGCCATCTCCCTGGCGGCAGCAGCGATATCCGGGAAGAACATGAACCCGAACCGGCATAGGACGGCGTCGAAACTGGCATCGGCAAACGGCAACGCGCCCGCATCGCATAATTGAGTCTTGAAGTTCTTGAGGCCACGTCCGGCCGCATTTTCGGCGGCAGCAGTCAGCATATTTTCCGAGAGATCGGTGACGACAACCTGACCGTCGGGGATTGCCGCGGCCGCCGTCAGGCCGGGTTCGCCAGTGCCGGCGGCTATGTCGAGCACGCTGAAGCCGTTGGAGAGATTGGCGCGCCGAAGCATGGCGTCGCCAAACGGCGCGAGCCAACCGAGAACCAGGCTGTCCCATTTCTTCCAGCCGGCCGAAAACTTGTCCCAGGTCTCACGTTGCTGGTTACGGATATCGTCGAGATTTGCTGACATGCMCCCGCCTCCTCCCCATGCGCCCAACCGGCAAAGCTGGGAATGCCGACACTATGGGCCGCTGATGGCGGGATTCAATGGAAATAAGCGCCAATGCGCGGCAAATGACACGTTTGCCGGAAGCCAGCGGCAGCTTTGGGCCGAGAGGAGGCGCCAGCCCCCGCTGCCTGTGAGATCAGCACGCCCATCATCCGCCTCACCACAGATCTCGCCCACCCCTGCCCGGCAGAAAGTTTGGCGAAAGCGCGACCACTGTCCTCTTCTCCCCAGCGGGGAGAAGAGGGAGCCAAGCCGCCTCGCCAGTCATCAGCCGGATCGCATCTCCCCGTTGTGCGCAAGCGGCTCGGCGAATCCGATATCCGCCACAAGCAAACATCTGCAGCAACCATAGCCAGCGAACTCAACAGCGCCGGGGCACTCCCATGACTGCCTTGTGTAAATCCTCAAAAAGCGGTTAGCTGCCATCGTTGGGGACGCTCATTCCTGCACGGCTGCTGAAATGTGTCCGCATTTCGAGGGATATCTCGTGCGCTGGTCCAAACCCCTGAGACTGCACCTCGGCGTCCTCGTCGTCGCATCGCTGCTTTGCACGTCGACGCCGATCATCTGGCTGGCGTTCAGACAGGGAAGCAATGCTGCGGTCAGCGCGGGCGTGCAGCAGATGCGCGAGATGAGCCTGCGGCTGATCGAGGGATACCGCAATACGCTGCAGGGAGGCACCGAGGCGGTGGCACTGGCATCGACCCTGCCGCTGCTCGCCTCCCCGCCGCCGCAGGATATCGCGGCAAAGCAGCAATTCTTCCTGGAAATCCTGCGCAACGTCCCCAATGCGACGAGCATCTACACCGGCTACCCCGACGGTTCGTACCTGCAGGTCATCAACACCGAAAGGCGGGATGTTCGCCAGACGCTGGCGGCACCCGACGGTACGGCTTTCGCGATCAGGACGATCGCCGGGAGACAAAGTGCTGATGTCATCTCGACGCTGCGGTTTCTCGACAGCCAGGCAAGACCGATCGGCGAGCGGGACTTCGACTATGCATCCTTCGATCCGCGGCAACGCCCGTGGTATCAATCCGTCGTTCAGGACGGTGTGCCGGTGTCTGTCGGCCCCTATATCGCCGGAACGCTCAAGGTTCCGACGCTGACGATCGCAGCACCCATGCAGGACAATGCTCAGGTGGTCGTCGGCATCAACATTCACCTGCAGACCATCAGTCGCCTGCTGGACGCGCAGGAGATTTCGCCGCGGGCGCGCGCCTACATCATCGACGATGCCGATGATCTGATCGCCCACTCCGACCCGGCAACCATGAACAGGCTTCTCGGCATATGGTCGAAAAATGCCGATGGCGCCGTTGCCGTCGATACGACGACAGACAGTTACGACACGAGCCTGGAAACGGTGGCGAGGCTCAGGCGCGATCCCGCCTTTGCCAATGGCGGCGTGGCGCGGATCGATCTCGATGGCGAACGCCAGATCCTGCAGATCGCCCCCGTCGGCGTGTCCGGTCTGTTCAAGGGAAGCGTCGCCGCAATCGTCGTGCCTCTGGAAGATCTGGTGGCTGAGGCCAATCGGCTGCTCCTGCACAATCTCCTGATTGCCAGCGCCTTCGTGCTCGCGGGTGTCGCGGCATCGGTGCTGCTGTCGCGCATGGTCAGCCGCTCTCTCTATCGGCTGGCGGACGAGGCACGCAGGATCGGCGATCTCGACGTCGGCGAGAAAGGTGTCTCGCACTCCTGGATATCGGAGATCAACACGCTGGCGAGCGCGCTGGCCGCAAGCCGTCATGCCATCAGCCAGTTTGCCCTCTATGTGCCGCGTGAAGTCGTCCGGCGGATCGTCAGCCCGGAAGGACGAGCGGTCGTCAAGGCGCAGCGGCAGGATGTGACCGTGCTCTTCACCGACATCCGCGACTTCACCACCATATCCGAGCAGCATTCGCCCGAAGACGTTGTCGATACGCTATCGGCCTATTTCGAACTCTTGAACACCATCGCCGAGCGCAATGGCGGCGCAGTCGTGCAATATCTCGGCGATTCCATTTTCGTCATGTGGAACGCCCCTGTTCCGGATGCCAGGCACGCCGAAAACGGCTGCCGCTGCGCGCTTGCCATGAAAGCGGCGGTCGACGGCCTGAATGAAGACAACCGTCAGAATGGCCGTCCCGAGCTCATCACCCGATTTGGATTGCACACCGGCCCGGCGGTCGTCGGCAGTTTCGGCGCGATTTCCAGGCAGCAGTACACGGCCATGGGCGACACGATCAATGTCGCCTCACGGCTGGAAGGATTGAACAAGGAATTCAACACCTCGATCCTGGTCAGCGCCGCCATCCACAATGCGGTTGCCGACCGCTTCGAGCTTCGCCCGCTTGGCCTGGTGCAGGTCAAGGGGCGCGCCGAGAAGGTCGATTTATGGGAGCTGGTTGGGGAAAGCCGGAGGATGCAGGAATGAATGAGGCGATCGGGTTGCTACCAACGGCAGCTTCGCGCCGCCAGCGGCCTTTGTGGCGTCGTAAACTTTCTCTATTTCTTTCGTCATTTGATCATGACCTCCAAGGGTATCGCCAATGGGATGGGAAGCACTCGGGCAATGGGGTGAAGACGCAGTTCGCATCGAACGGCTCACGGGTGGAGTTGCCAACGACGTGTGGAGCGTTCGCTTAAACGGGCAGATCGTGGTCGCTCGTCTCGGCACCAGGAGCGACGCTGATCTCGAATGGGAAACCGAGCTGCTCCAATACCTCGACCGTGAAGGCATGACCGTTCCAGTGCCGATCCCGACGACTGACGGCCGGCTGTTCGTGAACGGCTTGGTGGTGATGAAATACATGGAGGGCGGACCGCCCGAGACGGAGGCCGACTGGCGTCGCGTCGCCGACACGCTGCGCGAGCTGCATCGGCTGACGCAGGGCTGGCCGCAGCGCCCGGGCTGGCGATCGTCGACCAACCTCCTGCATACTGAGACCGGAACGAGGATCAACCTTGCCGCGATGCCGCCTGAGGCCGTTATTCGATGTCGGGCAGCGTGGGCGCGGCTCATCGGGCGTCAGACATGCGTTGTCCACGGCAACCCCAACAGCCCTGCCAACGTCCGCATGACTGCAGATCGGGTCGCGTTGATCGACTGGGATGAATCACATGTCGACGTCCCCGACCTTGACCTGGTGCTGCCCGACAACGCTGCCGATCTCGACGACGGCGCGTATGACATCGCCGCGCAAGCCTCAGCCGCATGGGAAGCCGCCGTCTGCTGGCAGGACGATTACGCAGTCAGGCGGCTTGCCGAAGTTCGAGCGGTTTAGAGCCTTTCCGGCGGATCGACGGGCGGCATCCACCTGTGAATTGCGCCATCGCCAGCGGAACATTGTGTGGTAGCGGACTTCAGGAAAGTAGTCACGCTGCGCCAATTCCCTGTTTCTTCTCTGTTTGAGGCATGGCCGATTGAGTTGAGCTGTCACTCGCTCGCGCTGAGCGTGATGAGAAGTTCATCCAACTGCTCGAACTGCTCGGGCATCGCGTCTTCCATGCCGACGAAAGCCTCGTCGAGCGCTTCGTTCGAGGGATAGAGTTCCTGCAGGACCAGCAGCGTCCTGCCGTCCTCTTCCTCGAAGGTCACCGTGGTGACGGCGGCGCCCTCGCTTTCGTCATTGGTCCAGACGAGGCGCGAAGGCGGCGACACGTCGAGATATTTGCCGAAGAAGGCCATGGCATCCGAGGCGTCGTGTCCGAACGTGATGCGATAACTGCCCCCGGTGCGAACATCCATCTCGCAGGAAAGTAAGGGCACGCCCATCGACTTCGGCGCCCACCATAGCTTGAACAATTCGGGCTTGGTCCACGCGTCGAATACGAGGCGAACCGGGCCGTTGAAGGTGCGCGTCACCACGAGTTCGCGCTCCGACCTCCGTTCGACCACCGTGCGGCCGTTACTCGCTCTGTCTCCCATCGATTTTCTCCTTCCGTTTCAGGGCCTCGACGACGTCATCCAGCGCGTCGAAGCGTGCGTTCCAGATCTGGCGGCGCGCTTCGATCCAGGCCGCCTCTTCCTCGAACCCGTGCAGGCCGAGCCTGCAGGTCCGCACACGGCCGACCTTCTCCGTCGTCACCAGCCCCGCCTGTTCCAAGAGGCTGACGTGCTTCTTCATGCCCGTGAGGGTCATGTGAAACGTCTCTGCAAGCTCCGTGATCGAAGCATCCGCACGTCCGAGCTGCTCCAGAACGCCACGTCGCGTGGCGTCCGAGAGCGCGGCGAAGGAGGCATCAAGGCGGGCCGTCGAAAACTGAACCATCTGGTTCAGTGTCTAGCACGCAGATCGGCGTCATGCAAGAGGCCGAGATCGGTCTCAGGCTAGCGGCTAGCGTTGGAAAGTCAGGTGGACGGTGCCGCTCGGTGACGTTTCCGCCTTGACTGTGCAGCCGGCTTCCAGGCCGCGCAGGTCGTCCCACAGGCGGATGCCGCGCCCGAGCAAAATCGGCGTGATGGCAACATGAAGGCGGTCGACAAGGCCGGCTTTGAGATGGTCGCGAACGACGGTAGGACCGCCGCCTACCCTCACATCGTTGCCGTTTGCGACCCTCATAGCCTGCTGGAGCGCATCATCAGGGGTGGTATTGAGAAAGTGGAAAGTCGTCCCGCCGGCCATCTCGATGGAAGGCCGTGGCTTGTGGGTGAGAACGAAGACCGGACACCCGAACGGTGGCTCGTCGCCCCACCAGCCGCGCCAGTTCGGATCGTCGGGAAAGTTGTGGAGACCGAACATGCCGGCGCCCATGATCTCGGCGCCGACATTCTCGAAATACTCCTTCGCGTATTCGTCGTCGAGACCTGTGGTTCCTGCTCCGGTCGTATCCTTGAGCACGCGCTCACGGAACGTTCGCGTTGCCGCATATGCGCCGACGAGACGCGGCCAGTCCTCGCCGAACGGGGTTTCGGGCGTCTGGTCCGTCGTTGTCGCGAAACCATCGAGCGAGATCATGAGATCGACACGAACTACCATTGGAGTCCTCCTTGAAAGGTGTTGCACCACAGCGGCCCCTGCATTCGGGGCCAAACACTAAGGCAACTGCCTTCATATTTGGAGCCGGATACTAAGGCAAGTACCTTTTTATCCTTGACCTGCCCCTCTGACCAATTTACGGATTGATATGCCTTACCATTCGACCCCCCTCGACCTCGCCTTTCACGCTCTCAGCGACCCGACCCGCCGCGCCGTGGTGTCGCGGCTGGTCGAGGGCGAGTTGCCGGTCAGCGCGCTCGCCGAGCCTTTCGACATGGCGCTGCCCTCCTTCGCCCAGCATCTCAAGGTGCTGGAAGATTGCGGCCTGATCGCCAGCGAGAAGCGCGGGCGCAGCCGCTGGTGCCGGCTGGTGCAGGCGCGTTTCGAAGAGGCGGCGGACTGGATGGTATCGGAGCGCCGGCGCTGGACTGAGCGGTTGGATCGGCTCGAAGTCTACCTGGATAAAACGGAAGAGGATGACGAAGGACATGGCAAACCTGTTTGAGACATGGTCGCTCGACCGCGAAATCGTGCTGGTGAAGCTGCTCAACCACCCACGCGACAAGGTCTTTGCCGCCTGGATGGACCCCAAGGCGCTTGGCGAATGGTACGGGCCGGCCGGCCTCAGCATCGAGACCCACGAAGCCGATATCCGCGAGGGTGGGGTCTGGCGGTTCGACATGGTGGGCGTGTTCGAGGGCAAGCAGCAGCCCTTCCCGAACCTCATGCGCTTTCTGGAGATCGTGCCGAACGAGCGGATCGTGATGGACTATGGCACGCCCGACCCCGACGATCCCGACCGTTTCCGCGCCACGGTGACCTTCGATGAGCAGGCTGACCGCAAGACGGTGCTGACCTTGCGCCAGCTCCACCCCAGCGCCAAGCGGCGCCAGGTGGTCATCGGCTTCGGCGCGGTGGAATACGGGCTGCAGACGCTTGATGGACTCGCCGCCTGGCTGGACGGCTGAGCGCGCGGCGCCGTCCGGGAGGGGGACGAAGGCGCGGCGACGAATCTCTTCTCCCCCGCGGGGGTCCGAAGGGAGAAGAGGGAGCCAAGCTGCCTCGCCAGTCGTCGAGCGCTCGCTACCAACGCCAGCTGAAATAATCAGACCGGGACCAGCCCGTGGCGGAGCATGATCTCATTGGCCTTGGCGAGGTCCGGTTTACCGGGCACGTTCACCACCTCGGCAATTTCCTCGAAATAACGCCGCCCGATCGTACCCGGCGTGATGGTCGCCAAGACCTTGGCTGTGCCATCATGCAGGTTCTCGTGATGATGCACCGCGCCCCGCGGAATGAATATGGCGTCGCCGGCGCGAATCTCGCGCGTTTGCCCGTCGACGATGACGGTGAGCACGCCTTCAAGACCGTAGAGGAATTCGTCGGCATCCCGATGACTGTGCGGAGCCGGCACGCGCGCCCGAGACGGCACTGTAAATTCGAACACCGTCGCGCCGACCTCACTGATGAGAAAACGCAGTTCGAGTTGCCCGATTCGCACAATATCGTTTCGTACCACTTCCATCTCAGGTCCCCACAATGTAAAGTCACTTTACATCAAAACGTAAAGTGACTTTACATACATGTCAATCCCATTGCCCCCGCATTCAATTCCCGACGCGTTGCCCGGCCCGCCCTTCTTCGGCGCGCTGCTGCGCATTGTCTGGCAGCATGTGCGCGACCGCATGCTGCAAGCCATTCACGAGGCGGGCTTTACCGACTTCCAGGAGCCGCATTTTGCCGTGTTTTCGTTTCCGCTGCCGGATGGCATGAGACCGTCCGAGCTCGCGCGCCAGAAGCGGATGTCGCGACAGGCTGTGAACTATCTGCTCAGCCAGCTTGAAGAGCTGGGCTATGTCGAGCGGCGCGCGACCGACGGCAGCGATCGCCGATTGGTCTATCTGACGCCACGGGGACATGACGTCGTCGCAGCCATTTTCGCATGTCTTCGGCAGTTGCATGAGCAATGGTCGAAAGAGGTTGGAAAAGAGCGCTTCGATGACTTCGTCGATGTGTTGAGGCAGCTGTCGACCAAAGCACAGGAACCGGCAAACCGCTGAAAACTCAACACGGTTCGAGAGCCTTACCTCCGAAGGTGAGCCAGCCTGAACGCATGAATATTAGCCGATATAAGTCTACCGGAATTAGTGGCTAGGCCCACTGCTCGCCGCTGCGACCGGTGCAAAGCTGCCCGGCATCTTGCCTCTCCGGTCGGTAGAAGGTCCAACAGCCCGCAAGGGGGAACAGGTGGAAGGCCGTTCACTTCCGGAATGCGCCAATAGAGCCCACCCGGCATCCGAAAATTATTAGTTCCAGAGGCGAGAAATCGCAGCTAAAAATTGCAATCGCATGACATGCGTTTGGGGAAGAATGATGCGCCGCGCTTTCGTTGTTGTTGTCGGGATGGTTTGCCTCGTCTACGCCGCCTGGCATGTCGCAATGACGCGGTCGACCACAATTCGGCTTGAGCCTGCAGGCTACGAATTGACCTACAGCATGGCTTGGGGCTGGGGCATGGAAGAGCGGTGGACCATTAGAAAGTTCGGGGCACTTTGGTCGTCGCCATCAAGCAAATGGACTGAAATATGGAAAAAGCCCTACAATTCCGGGATGGTTGTCTATGCCAGCGATGATGGACAGACATACTATTTCGGAACGGGCTATGGGCTCCATTTCTTTCAGCCGAAACAAGGGGCTTATTGGACCACGTGTGAAAAAGGCAATATCCCGAAGCGTACTCCGCTTGCAGAACGCCTGTCGTTCTTCGGATCGGATCCCGCTGACGAGGATATCGATCCTGGAACGCCCCGCCTTTTCGAATACATCCGAGCAAATGATCCCAGCGGCGCCATTCCAAGCTCGCCACCTCCGTCAAGATATTATGCCGGCCTGAAATACCTCGGGAAGTTTGGGCTGGTCGCGACAGGCGGGCAAGGACGCGGCAACGAGGTTAGATTCGTTCCAGCGGGAAATTCCATCGAGCCGCGCTTAGGCCTGCAATTTAGCTGCGGCTGACTTTTTAGATGACCGCGCCGAGCCGAGCGTAGTCACCAGCCCCCTGCCCGCCAGCAATTCACCCCACGCTCAGTTGTTTCCTCCACGCACCGTGACTGAGCACCCTCGAGGCCCGGCCAACAAGGACAAAACCTCACGACAACGCAAAAATCCTCACTTCCCTCCCGATGCCCTGCAGCTCCGCCATCCGGGAGGCGGATGTGATGCCGCTCTCTCGCAGAATCTCCGAAACCTGTGCATTCCCGACGATCGCTTCCGTCGTCAGGATCACCTGGGGTTCGGCGAGGCCCTGGACGCGGGAGGCGATGTTGACGGTCTGGCCGAAATAGTCCTGCCGGTCGTTCATGCTGACGGCGAGGCATGGGCCCTCATGGATGCCGATCTTCAGGAGAAGATCTTCGCTGCCGCGTTCGGCATTCAGCCGAAGCATCGCGTCCCGCATCCTGAGGGCTGCGGCGACGGCCCGGTCCGGGCTTGGGAAGGTCGCCATCACGGCGTCGCCGATGGTCTTGACGACAGCTCCGGCCTCTGTGGCGACGATCTCGTTGAGAATCCTGAAGTGAGCCCGCACCAGATCGAAAGCGGCAAGATCTCCGACGCGCTCGTAAAGCGCGGTCGAGCCCCTCAGGTCGGTGAAGAGGAATGTCAGGCTGGTGATCTTGAGGCGCTGGTCGATGTCGAGCGTGTCGGTCCGGTAGATGTCCCGGAAGCTCTGGTTCGTCAGCAGACGCTGGGCTGTCAGGAAAGCTCGCCTGCGGCCCAGTATGTCGTGCAGCTCGTCTCCTGCGATGCAGACGTTCGGCACCACCCTGCGATCGGTGTGGTTCTCCAGCGTCAGACGCAGCAAGCCGGGACGCAGGATCACCGTTTCGTTCAGCGCATGGCCGTGACTGATGACCATCGAGAGGGTCTGACGTTCGTCGGTGGGCTCACCCTGCACATCGATGAACTGCGCCGAGTGTGTCACCGGATCGAATATGATGACGAATTGCGCCGGCAGCTGCAGCGAGACGAAGGCCTTCTCGCCCGGATCCAGCTCGATCATCTCCAACTGGATGCGTTTAAACCTCGCTTCGAGATCGTCCGGCAGATCTACCCCGGAGCTGAAGAAGATCTGGCGGTAGTACTCGAACGGCGGCAACCGATCGGGATCGTGGGCAGCAATCCTGCGCACGCGCGGATTGACCGTGAACGTGACCTCGACCATCTCGTCGAGGGTCGGCTCGTATCCGGCCGCGCAGAGCGCGCAATGATAGGTGTCCCGGTCGACGGTTTTGAGCGTCGCGCCGGTGTCGAGGACGCCGCCGCATCCCGGGCAAAGCACGTTCCAGGTCATCTCGAACACACCGATGCGGGCGGCATGCAGAAACGTGGCGATGGTTTTCTCTTGATCGAGACCATGCGCATCGGCAAAGGCGAGCGCATTGATGCGGTTGAGATCGCGGTCCGAGCCGCGCATGACCAGATTTTCGATGCACTCGACCGTCTGCGGGTCGGCCGCCTGTCGCAGGGCTGCAAAAAGCACGTCCACTTCGCTCATTCGACAAGTCTCTGTGCGCCACGGCGGAAGACGCCGGTTCGGGGGAATTATAACACGCGAACGTCCGGATAGATATCTCCACACCCGGACGCCGCTTGCCTGCCGATCTTCTGACTTCAATTCTTATTCCCGGGCAGCGCCGCCTTGCTCGAACTCTCGCCGCCTTTCGGCAGGGAGCGCCGCTGGTCCAGAAGGCGTGAAAGCACGGTTCGTTTTCTCTTGCGTGGAACGAGGTCGATATCGCTGACGAGCTTTGCGCCGCCCTCGCGCCGCTCCAATGTGATCTTGCGGCTATGGAAGGCTTCCAGCTCGGCGCGATGCCCGACACTGACGATGGTGACTTTGGGCAATTCCCGGATCACCATCTCCATCATCCTGTCCTGGCTTTTCTCGTCGAGAGCCGACGTTGCTTCATCGAGCACGATGATATCGGGATTGTGCAGGAGGAGACGCGCGAAGGCGAGCCGCTGCTTTTCGCCGCCCGACAAGGTCTGGTCCCACGGCGCCTCTTCCTCGAGCTTCTCGCAGAGATAATCGAGCCCCACCTTGTCGAGCGCCGCCTTGATCTCATCCAGCGTCCAGCCATCGGCAGCATTGGGATAGGCGACGGCGCGGCGAAGCGTGCCCGAGGGGATGTAGGGCCGCTGCGGCAGCATGAACAATCGCCTGTCGGCGTGGAAATCGACGCTGCCGTGACCCCACGGCCAAAGCCCTGAGATCGCCCGCACCAGCGTGCTCTTGCCCGAACCGGATTCGCCTGATACCAGCACCCGCTCGCCGGGTTCGATCTCCACTCGGGTTTCCGTGACCACGGCGGTTCCGTCATCGAGCGAGACGGCGAGATCGTTGAGGCTGAGCATCGCCTCGCCTTCGGTTTCACCATGCTTGATGCGTCCGAGCGCGTCGCTCTGTTCGGCACGCTCCAGCCCGTCGAGCGACATCATCAGCGAAGCGACGCGCCGCGCGCAGGCGTTCCAGTCGGCAAGACGCGGATAATTATCAACCAGCCATCCGAAGGCGGTCTGGACGATGGCGAAGGCAGAGGCTGCCTGCATGACCTCACCCAGCGACATGCTGCCTTCGAGAAATTTTGGTGCGCAAAGCAGGAGTGGCACGACAGGCGCAATCAGCATCGACCCGTGCGACACAAACGTCGTGCGCATGTGCTGGCGTGCAAGCAGCGCCCATTGCCTCAGCACATTGCCGAAGGTCTTGTCGAGGTCATTGCGCTCCTCCTCCTCGCCGCCGAGAAGCGCGATGCTCTCGCCGTTTTCCCGCACATGCGTCAGCGTGTAGCGAAATTCGGCCTCTACCTGGTTCTTGACCTCGGAGACCTGCACAAAATGGCGGCCGATCACCGCGATCACGCTGGAGGTGATCACCGCATAGAGGACCGCTGTAACGACGAGAAAGCCGGGAATGGTGACGGTCAACCCTGCGATCGGCAGGGTCAAGGCTCCGCCAATCGTCCACAGCACCACGATGAAGGTCGAGGCCGACAGGAAAGCGGAAATGACACCAGCGATGAAATCGACAGGGGCTTCCGTAGCAATCCGCAAATCCTCCGAGATGCGCGCCTCGGGGTTCTTGTGGTCGCCGCCGATGAGGTTCAACTGATAATATCGGCCGTTTGCAAGCCAGCGCGCGATGACCGCGGTCGCGAGCCAGGAACGCCACCGGCGCTGGATCATCATGCGAACATAGACTTGTGCGGTGACCAGGATGACGCTTCCGAGCACGAGCGGCACGAACACGCCGCTGAGGTAAAAGACAGTCCCGGCATCGTGTCGCTCTATGGCGTCGAAGATCCCCCGGTTCCAGCGATTGATCCCATACTGGAAGCCGACATTCATGCAGATCATCGCCAACAGCCCGATCGAGAAGGGCCAAGCCAACTTGTCGCCACTGCTGCCCCAGTAACGGCGCGCGCTGATCCAGAAACGCTTGAGCAGATACCGCTTGCGCGCCTCCTCGGCCTCCTCAGGCGTCAACTCCGGATCGGGTTCAATGATATTGGGCGGCGGCCCGACCTCAACAGTCGATGCCCTCTCTTGGCGCGTCTTGTCGGCACCGTGCGGTTCGTCGGTGCCGTCGACCGATGTCGGATTGCGTTTAGCGTCGGCCATAAGCGCGATAACGGCTTACACGTCGAAATGTTTCATGAGGGCTGCCATCCCGTCCTATCGAAAACATCTGCCCCTCACTCTAACCCTCCCCCCCCCCCGAAAAAAACGGAGAGATGGGACGTGCCCTGCGAGAGGTGGGCGGGAAACGGAGAGGGTGCGGCCCCCTTCCCCCAGCCAGCATTTTGAATCTGATTTGCACCCCTTGGAAATCCCTTCGATTCAAGACAAGATCATCCCGCTCTAGTGTCTGGGKGAATCCTGATGGAAAACCACGAGCCGTTTTTGCGCGAGGCGATTGCGCTCTCGAAATCCGCGGTGGAAAACGGCGACGAACCGTTTGGCTCGCTGCTGGTGAAGGACGGCGAAGTCATCCTGCGCGCCGAAAACAGCGTCTTCACCGGCCACGATATGACGAACCACGCCGAGATGAACCTGGTCAAACTGGYGGCGCAACACTACGACACTGCTTTTCTCGCTGACTGCACGCTCTACACCAGCACGGAGCCGTGCGCGATGTGCTCCGGGGCGATTTACTGGTCGGGCATCGGGCGTATGGTGTTTGCGTGCTCCGAAACGCGGCTTGGCGAGATCGCCGGGATCGGGTTGAACGTGCCGAGCCGGGCGGTGTTGCAAACCGGCGCACGCATCGTCACTGTGGTTGGCCCGGACCCGAACCTCGAAGACGAAGCCGCCGCAGTCCATCAGGAATTCTGGCCGAAGCATCTGGGCAAGGCATAGCCTCTTTCGTCCGAAATGCCGCTGGCGGGCACACCGAGGCGGTGCCCGGAGCTGCTCTCATCCGATCAGGCGGTTTCGGTGGCGATCTGCGGCAGGGATTGCAGCAGGGTCTGGCGGGCGGAGTGCAGATGCGCGCGGCAGGCGGCGTCGATCGCGGCCTGGTCGCCGGATTCCAGCGCTGCGATATAATCCAGATGTTCGTGGATGGCGCGCTCGTTGCGCTGGCGGGCGGCGGTCTTGTTCCACTGGTAGTGATAGTGGAAGACGATGGCGATCGCATCGTAGAAATCGGCGATGAAGCGGTTTTTCGAGGCGCGGTGGATCAGCAAGTGGAAGCGCTCGTCGAGGACGGAGAAATCCTTGAAGCGCTGGTTGATGTCAGCCAGCATGGCGTGATGTTCGTCGCGGATGGCGGCAAGATCGGCCCAGCTCTGATTATCCCTTGGAAGCCGGCCGAATTCGGCTGCGGAATGCAGCTCGAACATCTCGCGCACATCGGCAAGCTCGAGCGCGAATTCGCGGGTGAACCCTTTGAGCGTCCAGTGGCTGTTCGGCCGTTTCTCGATGAGGCCGAAACGGGAGAAGCGGATCAGGAATTCGCGCACGCTGGTGGTGCCGGTGCCGATCTCGCGGGCAAGCTCCAGCTCGTTGATCTGCATGCCGGGTGCGGCATCATCGGCAAGGATGCGCTGCATGAAGCTGCGCTCGATGATATCATGCAGGGAGTCGGTTTCTTCGGAGGGAAAGAGGTCATGGTCTGTGGGTTGGCGCAGCACGATCTTCTGGCGCTTGTTCCAGCGGATGATGCCTTCTTCGCTGAGCCGCGTCAGGATGGCCCGCGCCGTCGAGCGGCTGACGCCGAGCTGGGCGGCGATCTCCGGCTCCGACGGCAGTGCGGTATCCGTGCGCAGGGCTACGGCATACCTGTTGTAGGCTTCCTTGAAGACCGTATTCTGCCTTGCCACCAGACCCCRCTTTCCGCCCTCGTGACCGTCGTGCCGCTTCAAAGCAGGGCAGAACAGACCGGGGCTTGTTCAAACGACCTTTAGCTTGATTCCGGTCGCCTGCGGCTCATTGCCTCCCTCGTCCACAGGATCAATATTCCCGTTGACTTGAAAATGTTTATTGTAGATAAAAAACAAAATCAATGCGCTTTCGCCGATGCAGCGAGCGTTTCCCAGGGAGAATAAATTGGACAAACTGCCTTGGATCATCCTTTCGGCCGGCGACAATGTCGCGGTCGCAACGGCGGCAATCGCGCCAGGTTCGACGGTTGCCGGCATTCAGACCCGTGAGAAGATCGACCCCGGCCACAAGGTGGCGATTGCGGATATTCCGCTTGGGTCACCCGTGGTGAAATACGGACAGGCGATCGGCCGCACGACGGCCGAGGTCAAGGCCGGCGACCATGTGCACAGCCACAACCTGCATTTCGAAAACGACCGGCTGGCGGCGACCGCCAATTCGGCGCCGGAAACGGCCACAGTCGATGACAAGGCGCGTACCTTCATGGGCTATCGCCGCGCCGACGGGCGGGCGGCGACTCGCAACTATATCGGCATCATCGCCAGCGTGAACTGTTCCACCACGGTCTGCCGGGCGATCGCCGACGAGGCGAACCGGACGATCCTGCCGCATTACGAGGGCATCGACGGTTTCGTGCCGATCGTGCACGACCAGGGCTGTGGCATGAGCTCGACCGGCGACGGCATGAACGTGCTGCACCGGACACTGGCCGGCTACACCAGACACGTGAATTTCGGCGGTGTGCTGATGATCGGCCTCGGCTGCGAGGTCAACCAGCTGACGCTCTACGGCCAGAGCGGCGCCGGCGCCTCGAAGCGGCATTTCAACATTCAGGATGCCGGCGGTTCGCGCCGCGCGGTCGAGCGCGCCATGGGCATGCTGCGCGAAATCGCCGCCGATGTCGGCAAGGAAAAGCGCGTGCCGATGTCGATCGGCGAGATCATCATCGGCCTACAATGCGGCGGCTCGGACGGCTTTTCCGGCATCACCGCCAATCCGGCGCTGGGTGTCGCAGCCGATCTGCTGGCGGCGGCCGGCGGCACGGCGATCCTGTCGGAAACCTCGGAAATCTATGGTGCGGAGCACCTTTTGCGCAGCCGCGCCGTCAGCGACGAGGTGGCAAAGAAGCTCGACGACAAGATCGCCTGGTGGGAAGATTACGTCGCCCTGCACGGCGCCTCGCTCGACAACAACCCGTCACCGGGCAACAAACGCGGTGGTCTCACAACCATCCTTGAAAAGTCGCTCGGCGCCGTCGCCAAGGGCGGTCGTTCACCGCTGACGGCGGTCTATGGTTATGCCGAGCGGGTCACGGCCCCCGGCCTCGTCTTCATGGACACGCCCGGCTACGATCCGGTCTCGGCGACCGGCCAGGTGGCCGGCGGAGCAAACATGATCGCCTTTACCACAGGCCGCGGCAGCTGCTTCGGCTGTCGGCCGGCGCCGTCGCTGAAGCTTTCCAGCAATTCGGCGCTCTATGCCTCGATGGAAGAGGATATGGACATCGATTGCGGCACGATCGCCACCGGCGATGCCACGATCAGCGGCAAGGGCCGCGAGATCTTCGATCTCATCGTCGATACGGCCTCGGGCAAGAAGACCAAGAGCGAGCTCTTCGGTTACGGCGACAATGAATTCGTGCCGTGGCATCTCGGTGCAACGCTCTGACATCTGGGCGCGACGCTTTAAATAGTCAGTTCTTTAAATAGGCAGTTGTTCGCGAGGAGGCGTGATGAAGACGAGACGGATCGGCAAGACCAAGCTGGAGGTGACCGAAATCAGTTTCGGTGCCGCCGCCCTCGGCGGCCTCTACCGCGCCTGCCCGCGCGAGGTGGCGATGGACACGCTGCAGGCAGCCTGGGACAGCGGCATCCGCTATTTCGACGTGGCGCCCTGGTATGGGCTCGGCCTTGCCGAACGGCGGGTCGGCGATTTTCTGCGCGACCAGCCGGATGGCAGTTACGTGCTTTCCACCAAGGTCGGCCGGCTGCTTCGGCCGGTGCCGACCGGCACCGTGCCTGATTACAGCTATGTCGACCCGCTCTCCTTCGATGCCGATTACGACTATTCCTATGACGGCATTATGCGCTCGGTCGAGTTCAGCTATGCCCGCCTCGGCCTCAACCGCATCGATATTCTCTATGTACACGATCTCGGCGTCTACACGCATGGCGCGGCGAAGAATGCGGTCCACCAGAAGCAGTTTCTCGATTCCGGCGTGAAGGCGCTGGAGGAACTGAAGTCGTCTGGCGCGATCTCCGCCTTCGGCCTCGGCGTCAACGAGGTGCCGGTCTGCCTCGACGTCATGCGCCATTCCGATCTCGACTGCATCCTGATGGCCGGCCGCTACACGCTGCTCGACCGCTCGGCCGTCGCCGAACTGCTGCCGCTTTGCCGGCAGAAGAGCACGTCGCTCGTCGTCGGCGGCGTCTTCAACTCCGGCATCCTCGCCACCGGCCCGGTACCGGGTTCGCATTTCGACTATATGCCGGCTGATGACGATGTGCTTGCCAAAGTCGGCGCGATGGAGGCGATCGCCAAACGCCACGGCGTGCCGCTGGCAGCGCCCGCCCTGCAGTTTCCGCTGCGCGAACCGATCGTCGCATCGGTGCTGATCGGCACGGCCAAGCCGTCGAGCCTGACGCGCAACATGGAGATCGTCGAGCCGCGGCTTGCCGACGCGATCTATGCCGAATTCGAACCCTATACGCTGGTCGCGCCGCCGCTCGGCGCCGAAGCTGTGCGAGTCTGAGGAGAGATTATGCTCAAGGGTATTCATCCGCTGCTTGGCCCCGACCTGCTTCATGCGCTGAAGACCATGGGACATGGCGACGACATCGTCATATCGGACGCCAATTTTCCCTCGGGCTCGATGGGCCCGCCGGTCATTCGCGCCGACGGCGTCAGCGCCACTGACATGGCCGCGGCCATCCTGACCCACATGCCGCTCGACACCTTCGTGCCGGAAGCGGCGTGGCGGATGGAGGTGGTCGGCGATCCCGATGCGATGCCGGAGGTCTGCACCGAATTCCAGCAGATCGTTTCCAAACACGCCGGCGATTTCCGCATCGTGCCGGTCGAGCGTTTTGCGTTTTACGCGATGGCCCGCAAGGCCACCTACATCGTCGCGACGACGGAATTCCGGCTGTACGGCAACCTGATTTTGAAAAAGGGCGTCGTCCATCCGCACGAGATCGACATGGCCTGATCCCTATTTTAGGGTATCGTTGTATTGGAATGAAATCAGTTGCTTGGCGGGAGTTTGCCGAAGAAAAAAAGCCTGTTTGGCGCTCTTGCAATTTGATTGCGCCTCGGCTAGCTTCACCTGGCAAATGTTTTTTATCGATAAAAATCGTCCGCCTGCGTTCAGCGGTCGATTTATTCGGAGGAGAACGCACCCTGAGAGGAGAACCCTTATGAGTTTCGTGAAATCCCTTCTGTCCCGCCGCGCCTTTACCGCGCTTGCGGGTGCCGCAGTCATCGCCACGGCGATGCCGGCGCCGTCGTTTGCAGCCGACGTGACGATCCCGATCATCGTCAAGGACACGACGTCCTTCTACTGGCAGATCGTTCTGGCCGGCGCCCGCAAGGCCGGCAAGGATCTCGGCGTCAATGTGCCGGAACTCGGCGCTCAGGCCGAATCCGACGTCAACGGCCAGATCAGCATTCTTGAGAACGCCGTTGCCGGCAAGCCGGCCGCCGTCGTCATTTCGCCGACCGAATTCAAGGCGCTCGGCAAGCCGATCGATGAAGCGGCCAAGTCGGTTCCGATCATCGGCATCGACTCAGGCGCCGACTCCAAGGCGTTCAAGTCGTTCCTGACGACCGACAACGTTCAGGGCGGCCGCATTGCCGCTGACGGTCTGGCTGCCGCCATCAAGGGCGCCACCGGCAAGGAAGAGGGCGAAGTCGTCATCCTCACCAACCTTCCGGGCGTCGGCTCGCTGGAACAGCGCCGCGAAGGCTTCCTGGATCAGGTGAAGACCAAGTATCCGGGCCTGAAGGTCATTGCCGACAAGTACGGCGACGGCCAGGCAACGACCGGCCTCAACATGATGACCGACCTGATCACGGCAAACCCGAACCTCGTCGGCATCTTCGCCTCGAACCTGATCATGGCGCAGGGCGTTGGCCAGGCGATTGCCGAAAACAAGCTCGGCGAGAAGATCAAGGTCATCGGCTTTGACAGCGACGACAAGACGGTCGGCTTCCTCAAGGATGGTGCGATTGCCGGCCTCGTCGTTCAGGACCCCTACCGCATGGGTTATGACGGCGTGAAGACCGCGCTTGCCGTCTCCAAGGGCGAGAAGGTCGAAGAGAATGTCGACACCGGTGCAAACCTCGTCACCAAGGCTAATATGGCCGACCCGAAGATCGACGCGCTGCTGAACCCGAAGATCAAGTAATAACGACAGACAAGCCGCGCCGGCTTCAAAAACCGGCGCGGCTTTTTCCATCCGTGCTATGTTTTGCGGGGGATGGAGAGCAGACGCGACACAAGGAGGAGAGGTCCCATGATCGGACTGGAAGAGGTCAGTCATCGCCATGATGACAGTGCGACGCTGAAAGAAGCCAATCGAATTCCCGCCGGATCGCCTATCCTCGAACTCAAGGGCCTGCAGAAGAATTACGGTCATGTGCAGGCGCTGAAGCCAGCGACGCTGACCTTTCTCGCCGGCGAAATCCACGCCATCGTCGGTGAAAACGGCGCCGGCAAATCCACCCTCATCAAATTGCTGACCGGCGTCATCACCCGCACCGCCGGCGAAGTGCTGTGGTGCGGCCAGCCGGTGGGGCTGGCGACGCCGAACGAGGCGATCGCCCGCGGCATCAACGCCGTGCACCAGGAAGTCGTGCTCTGCCGGCACCTGACGGTCGCCGCCAATCTCTTCCTCGGCGATGAAGTCAACCGCTTCGGCCTGATGCGCAAGAAGCAGATGGAGAAGATGGCGCAGGCCGTGCTCGACGATCTCGGCTTCGGCCTGCCGGCCGGTGCGCTGTTGAGCTCGCTGACCATCGGCCAGCAGCAGCTGGTGGCCACGGCGCGCGCAGCGATGCGCGGCACGCAATTCCTGATCTTCGACGAACCGACTGCCTATCTCACCCGCCAGGAATCGGCGCAGCTCTTCAAGCTGATCCGCCGGCTGCAGGGCGAAGGCGTCACCATCGTCTATATCAGCCACCGCATGGAGGAAGTCTTCGAGCTTGCCGACCGTGTCTCGGTGCTGCGCGACGGCACGCATGTCGGCACGCGCCTGATCGGCGAGACCAACGATGCCGAACTGATCTCGCTGATGATCAACCGCTCGATCGAACAGATCTACCACAAGGAAAAGATTGCGATCGGCGAGACGATCCTCACGGTCAACGGCCTCTCCGGCCCGGGCTTCGAAGATGTGTCGCTCAGCGTCAAGGCGGGACAGATCGTCGGCCTCTACGGCCTGATCGGCGCCGGGCGCAGCGAATTCGCGCTCGGGCTCTACGGCCGCCAGCCGACGACATCCGGCGATGTCGAATGGATGGGCAAGCCTGTCAACATCCGCAACGAACGCACGGCGATGGAGCTCGGCATTGCGCTGGCGCCGGAAAGCCGGCGCGACCAGGGGCTTTGCCTCAACCTGCCGATCGGCCTCAACATCAACCTGCCGGTGTTCGGGCGGCTGAGCCACGGGCCGGTGATCAATCACACGCGCGAATCGGCCAATGCCGACCAGCAGATCCGCAATCTCAGCATCAAGACGCCGAGCCGGCGCGTTCCGGCCTCCAGCATGTCGGGCGGCAACCAGCAGAAGATCGTCATCGGCAAGTGGCTGAGCCATGGCGCCCGGCTTTTCATCTTCGACGAGCCGACAGTCGGCGTCGACGTCGGCACCAAGGCGGAAATCTACCGGCTGTTCGCCAAGCTTCTGAAGGACGGCGCCGGCATCATCCTGATCTCCTCCTATCTGCCCGAGGTCTACGAACTGGCCGACCGGCTGCACGTCTTCCGCGCCGGCAAAATCGTCGCGAGCCATGATTATCACGCGGCGACGCATGAAGAAGTGCTCAGCGAAGCGATCGGCGTCTGAGCCAAAAGAATAAGAGGGAGAAAATTCATGACTGCCACCCCCACCGAAATAATCGCGCCGCCGCCGCGCCGGAAAATGAACATCCTGTTCGGCCTGACGCTGATCGGCCTGCTGATCTTCCTCTGGATCGTGCTCGGCGTCGTTACCCCGAGCTTCTGGACGCCGCTCAATATCTCCAACCTGCTGCGTCAAGGTGCGATGACGGCGATCCTGGCACTAGGCCAGACCTTCGTCATCATCACCGCCGGCATCGACCTTTCGGTCGGCGCCATCGTCGGCTTCTGCACCGTGATCATCGCCTGGCTGCTGCAGGCGGGCGTGCCGGTCTGGGGGGCGATCGCGCTGACGCTGCTCATGGGTGTGGCGATCGGCGCCTTCCATGGCTTCGGCATCGTCCATATGGGCCTGCCGCCGTTCATCATCACGCTGGCAACCCTGACATCGCTGCGCGGCATCGGCCTGCTGATTACCAACGGTTCGACGATCAACATCACCAATGAGGGTTTCAGCAATTTCGCCCGCGCCGATCTGCTCAGTATTCCGAGCCTGTTCTGGATGGTCATCCTGGTGGCGGTCCCCTCCTTCATCTTCCTGCATCTGAGCCGCTGGGGCCGCTATCTCTTCGCGGTCGGTTCGAACGCCGAGGCGGCGCGCCTTTCCGGCGTCAACGTCAAGGGTATGATCTATCTCGCCTATATCCTCTCGGCCTCCTTCGCCGCCTTCGTCGGCGTGCTGCTCGCCTCGCGCATCGCCATCGGCAATGCGACACAGGCCGACGGCTGGGAACTGCAGGCGATTGCCTCCTCGGTCATCGGCGGCACCAGCCTGTTCGGCGCGGTCGGCTCGGTGCATGGCCCGCTGATCGGCGCCTTCATTCTCGCCACCATCAACAACGGCGCGAACCTTCTGAACGTCAACTCCTTCTGGCAGCGCATCATTACCGGTCTGCTGATCATCGTGATCGTGTTCTTCGACCAGCTGCGCCGCCGCCGGAGCAATTGAGAGGCAAGCAAGTGATCGCCGCCGGCCCCCCCTCATCCGGCTGCCGCCACCTTCTCCCCGTTTTGACGGGGAGAAGGGGATATGCCGCAAACCTCTCCGTCCCTCGCCAGCATCCCTTTTGGCACGTCCCCTCTCCCCGTTTTTTACGGGGAGAGGGCTAGGGTGAGGGGCAGATGTTTTCGATACGGCGCCACATCGGCGCGAGCCGGCCAGACAAACCGGCTTCCTCCTTTCGAAGAATGTGAGACCCGTCATGAAAGCAGTTCTTTGCCGGGAGCCCGGCGTGCTCGATATCGTCGAGCGTCCTTCGCCAGCGGCTCCCGCCGCCGGCTGGGTGCGGCTTGCCGTCAGCCATGTGGGCATCTGCGGCACCGACTACCACATCTTCGAGGGCAAGCATCCCTTCCTCGAATATCCCAGGGTGATGGGGCACGAGATCTCGGCAACGGTGCTGGAAGCCGGCGATGGTGTGACTATCGCGGTCGGCACGCCTGTTATCGTCAATCCCTATCTCTCCTGCGGGCAATGTATTGCCTGCCGCCAGGGCAAGCCGAATTGCTGCACCAATATCAAGGTGCTCGGCGTCCATACCGACGGCGCCTTCTGCGAGGAGATTTCGGTTCCGGCCGAGAACCTCTATGCCGCCAAAGGTGTAAGCCTCGAAGCGGCGGCGACGACCGAGTTCCTGGCGATCGGCGCGCATGCGGTGCGCCGCTCGATGACCGGTGCGGGAGCACGGGCGCTCGTCATCGGCGCCGGGCCGATCGGGCTCGGGGCAGCGATCTTCTCGCGCATCGCCGGACATGAGGTGACGCTGCTCGATACCAGCACGGAGCGGCTGCAGATGGCGGCGGAGCGCTTCGGCTTTACCTCCGGCATCGTTGCCAACGAGGCGACAGCGGAAGCCGTCCGGGAAAAGACCAATGGCGACGGTTTCGACGTGGTTTTCGATGCGACGGGTTACGGCCCTTCGATGGAAAAGGCCTTCTCCTTCGTCGCCCATGGCGGCGCGCTGGTGCTGGTCAGCGTCGTCAAGGACGATATCCGCTTCTCCGACCCCGAATTCCACAAGCGCGAAATGATGGTGATCGGCAGCCGCAACGCCACCCGCGTCGATTTCGAACATGTCGCAGATTCGATCGCCAAAGGGCTGGTGCCGGTGGACAAACTGATCACCCACCGCACGACGCTTGCCGATGCGCCGCGCGATCTCGCGCGCTGGGCGCATGAGAAGAATGGGCTGATCAAGGCGGTGATCAGTATTGGTGGTTAGGGCAATCCCGAGGTACGAAGTCGTATCGCGATTGCCTTGAACGCTTCCGGCAAATCCCGCCGGGAGCCGTTGCCCCTACTGCATAATTCAAAGTGTTACAGCGTCCTTTGCGCGTCTGAAAAGGCGCGCGGCGCTGTGGTCTTTCCACGAGACGTTCTGACGGGGGCGCCCGCCAACAACGCGGTTCCGACTCGAACCGGCGCCCGCGATTTCGCGCAACATTTCTCAATCAAAAAGCACACAGAAGAAAACGGAAGTGTCCATAAGTGGGGCCGCCGGACACTCGGCAGATGTTCATCAATCGAGTGATGGAAAGGGTCGGGCGATGAAAATGCGAATTGCTTCCTTGGCAATGGCAGTTGCGCTGACAATGCCACTTGTCGTGCCGGCCCGTGCGCAGGTGGTCATCCAGGAAGGTCAGGGACCGGAGTTCTATGCCGATCCTGACGATAACCAGACGGAAATGGATTTTCTGCAGCGATGGAATCGCCACCACGACCAGCGAAGCGGATGGCGCTCGGGTCGGGACAACTTCGGGCCAGACGATGCGGTTCGCCTCCTCGAGCGGCGTGGTTATCGCGTCAGAGATGTGAAGGACGTGGGTGAACGATATCTKATCAGGGCATGGCGAGACGGGGACGATCTCCTCGTCAGCGTCTCGCGCAGGGGTGAGATCATGGGCGTCGTCCACGATCGCGAGTGATGGGCGGTCTTGCGGGGCTTGAACTCTGTTCAAGACCACGGCTGGCGGGTTCGCGCCGATGGCTGCCCCTGCCCCTCACCCTAACCTTACCGGGGTCGAGCCACTCGTCTCGCCCCGTCCTCCGGACCCCCGTAAAAACGGGGAGAGGGGACGTGTCCTGCAAGAGCGAGGTGGGAACGGAGACGTTGCGGCATGCCCTCTTCTCCCCTCGGGGAGAAGGTGCCGGCAGGCGGATGAGGGGGCCACACGGCACACACCCCTCTCATAACCTGTCCCGCGACGCCGACGGCAACGCCCTGAGACACCGCGAGCCGGTGAAACCCGCATGGGCGTTGGGAAAGACCGGCTTCGCCGGCCCCCTCATCCGCCCTACGGGCACCTTCTCCCCGCTGGGGAGAAGAGGGAGTCGAGAGGTCACGGCATGTCCCTTCGCCACGCAAGCGGAGTGCGAGGGACGGGTCGAGACCTGTGGCTCGACCCAGGCTACAAATCCTAACCGGCCGCCTCAATCGCCCTCCGCATCTGCCGGACGACGGCGACGTCCGTCTTGTTCGTGCTTTTCGCCTCGAAGCCGAAGGCGACCGCGCGCGGATCGGCGCTTTCGACCGGCGAACTGCAGGAGCCGTGGACCTCGCGGGAGCCGGTCGCCTTCAATATCTCGCCGACATTGGCCGGGCGGATGCCGCTGCCGGGCATGATCGCGATCCGGCCGGCCGCCTTTGCCGAAATGCGCTTCAGCGTGTCGAGGCCTTCGGTGGCCTTCAGCGCGCAGCCGGAGGTCAGGATGCGTTCGCAGCCGAGCTCGACCGCCTGCTCCAGCGCCCGATCGGCATCCGGCACCAGATCAAAAGCGCGATGCAGCGTCGAGCCGAGGCCCGCGGCATGCGCCTTCAACCGGTGGATCAACGGCATGTCGAGCGTACCATCCTGCCGGTTGGCGCCGATGACGACGCCGGCAAGACCTGATGTGCGCACGGCATCGATATCGATCATCATCGCCTCCTCATCCGCCCCGTCGAAAATGAAGGGCCCGGCGTGAGGGCGGATCATCGCATAGACCGGAATGGGCGCACGGGCGGCAATCCGCATCAGGCTCGGCAGCGCCGTCAGGCCGCCGAGTTCCAGCGCCGAGCAGAGCTCGATGCGCCCGGCCCCACCTTCGATCGCGGCGGCGAGGCCCTCGGCGCTGTCCACGCATACCTCAAGCAAGATCGTCACGCTACAGTCTCCCTGGCTCCGGCATCCGCCGGCCTGATGGTTCGTACGACGGATTCCGACGTAATTCTCGCCGCCGCCTCGATGATGACAGTGCAGGCATCGGCGGCGGCTTTGCGATGGTTGAAGGCGACGTGATAGGACATCGGCAGATGCTCGTCGAGATCGACGATGCGCACCTTGTCGGCGATCGGCATGGCGCTGACCCGGCCGAGGAAAGAGACGTAACCGTGATTGGCGACGAGATCGACGATGACGGGCAGCGAATCTGCCGCGGTGATATCCTGGCCGCGCCGGCGCCGGTTGGGCGCGCGCTCATAGCTGAAGGCCATGGCCGCATGGCCGAGGCCGGTGCGCGGGCTCGGCATGCAGATCGCGTGGCCGGCGACGAGATCGGCGACACTGGTCTCGGTACTATCCGGCGGCGCGATCACCACCATATCGGTCTGCAGCAATTCGCGATGCCGGAAGCTTTCGAGGCCGAAGACCGAATCCAGGATTGCGACATCGATGCGGCCGTTCTTCAGCGCCTCGCGCAGATCGTCGGCGGTCATCGACACCAGCGAGATCGCATTGTTGTTGCGGCGCGCATTCCATTCGGAGACCAACGACCCCAGGCAGCGTGCCACCCAGCTTTCCGAACCGGTCGGAATGATCGAGCCGATGCGCAGCGACCGGGCGGTGCGCCGATAACGCTCGTCGGCCGACGATTTGAGATCGTTCCACGCCTGGCTGATCGCCATGAAGATCTGGTAGGCGCGCCTGCCCTCCTCCGTCAGCACCGATCCCTGCGCCTGCCGCTCGAACAGGCGGTGCCTCAGAAATTTCTCAAGATTGGCAAGCTGAAGCGAAAGCTGCGGCTGACCGAGGCGAAGACGGCGGGCGGCCCGGTTGATGCTGCCCTGATCGGCAACTTCGAGAAAACGCTCCATCGTGACGATCTTGACGGGAATGCGGGATGTCCAGGCCTCGTCGATCTCGGCGCCGGCGCCGTCGTGACCGGCCCATTGGCCGAGCTCACCGATCGCAGCCATGATCGGCTCCAGGCCTTCCAGCACCCTGCCGCTCGCAATCAGCGTCGCCAGCTCGCCGGAGGCGCGTTCCGTCAGCTTCATCGCCAGTTCGGTCTCAAGATTATGGATGGCCGTCGAGACGGTGGAGGGCGACAGCTGGAAGCGCCGCGCGGTCTCGCGGACCGAACCGGAGGTCAGGACATGGCTTGCGATGAACAGGGCACCAAGATGCAAACGGCCACCTCCGGAAAGTGCTGGAAAAACCGGACGATATGATGTGTTCATGAAAAAAGATATCCCTGCCTCCGGAGAGCCGGGCTATCGTTCGATCATAGAAAAATCCGGGCGGCGGGAATCCGCAACAGAGCCTGGGAATATCGTGGAAACACGCAAGGGGACAAAAACAAATCGCGACGGCCTTGGAAAAGGGAATGCCTTTCCGCGCGCGGAGATGCATTCGCCGCCATAATCGTGCCGCGACCGCAAATACTGGAGGGGGCTTGCATCGATTTTTCGGGCATGCACGCTATTTCCATCACGCACGCAATTCCGGCATGATGGCGGCCTCACCGCCTTCGCCGGCGGATTTCCTATGCGCAGGCCTCCCGCCCGGGGCTTGGGCCACTGCATAATTCCTTAAATCGGTATCGATTTAAGATAAAATTATGCAGCAATTCAAAGTGCTACAACGTCCTTGCACGTCTGAAAGACATGCGGCGCTGTAGGTCAACGGTTTTTGAAAAAGGGGACTTTCCATGCTGAAGAAACTCGCACTTGCCGTTTCGCTCTCCGCCTTCGCAGCGGGTGCGGCCCATGCCGCCGACATCGTCGTCTCGTCGAAGATCGACACGGAAGGCACGCTGCTCGGCAACGTCATCGCGCTCGCTCTCGAAGCGAACGGCATCAAGACGCAGGACCGCATCGCGCTTGGCGCGACACCCGTCGTGCGCAAGGCGATCACCGCAGGCGAAATCGATATCTATCCCGAATATACCGGCAATGCCGGCTTCTTCTTCAACAAGGCCGATGACGCCGCCTGGAAGAACATCGACCAGGGATATGAGCTGGCGAAGAAGCTCGATTACGATGCCAACAAGATCGTCTGGCTGACGCCGTCGCCTGCCAACAACACCTGGGCGCTCGCCGTGCGCAGCGACGTCGCCGGCCCGAACAAGCTGAAGAGCCTCACCGACTTCGGCAAATGGGTTGCCGGCGGCGGTGCCGCCAAACTTGCCGCCTCCGCCGAATTCGTCAATTCGGCCGGCGCGCTTCCTGCCTTCCAGACGACCTACGGCTTCCAGTTGAAGCCCGACCAGATGGTCGTTCTTTCCGGCGGCGACACGGCGGCAACGATCAAGGCGGCCGCCGACCAGACGAACGGCGTCAACACCGCCATGGTCTACGGCACCGACGGCGCCATCGAAGCGGCCGAACTCACCGTTCTTGAAGACGACAAGAACGTGCAGCAGGTCTATGCCCCGACGCCGATCATCCGCGAAGAGGTGTTGAAGGCCAATCCGAAGATCGAGGAAGTGCTCTCCCCGATCTTCAAGAGCCTGACTGCCGACGAATTGCGCAAGCTCAACGCCAAGATCCAGGTCGACGGCGAGCCGGCAAAGTCCGTCGCCGAAGCCTATCTCAAGGAAAAAGGCTTCCTGAAGTAGTCATTGCCCGCTCCGCCCGATTAAGGGCGGAGCTTTCTTTCCTGACAGGATTGGCTTTCCTGACAGGGTTGGCCAGACAGGATTGGGATTCATGGCAGAAACCTTAGCGGTCCGCAGGCTGGACCGGCTCGGCGTGGTTCTGGTGGCCGGCGGCATCGCGGCGACTGCACTGATGCCCTTCATCTACGTGAAGGCGAACCGCATCGCCGCCGGCAAGCCGATGCTGCTGATGCAGCTTCTTCCCCAGCCTTCCGTCATCATCCTGACCGCGCTTCTCCTTCTCACCGCCTTCGCCACGCTGTTCCTCACCAATGCGATCGCGCGGCTTGTCATCGCGACACTCTGTCTTGCGGCGCTAATCGTCGCGATCGGCTTCGTCTCGACGGCGGCAACGCCCCCCGGCAGCACGGTGGCGCGCATGACGCCCGGCGGCGGCTTCTGGGCGCTGTTTGCAGTGATCGGCCTCGTCATATCCGATGCGCTGGTGAAGATCCGCCTGGCGCCCTGGATGCGGATCGCAGCCCTTGCAGCCTATACGGCGCTGCTCTTCATCTCTCTCTCCTCCGGCCTGCTCGACAGCCTTTCGATCATGAAGGAATTCTCGACGCGGGCTCCGCAGTTCGAGACGGAGGCGATCTCGCATCTGCTCTTGGCGTTCGGCTCACTTGCCATCGCCATTGTTCTCGGCCTGCCGCTCGGCATCCTCTGCTTCTGGGTGCCGAAGCTGCGCGCCATCGTGCTGCAGGGCCTCAGCCTTATCCAGACGATCCCGAGTCTGGCACTCTTCGGCCTGTTGATGCTGCCGCTCGGCTATCTCGCCACCCATGTGCCGCTCGCCGCCGCGATCGGCATCCGCGGCATCGGCACGGCGCCGGCGCTGATCGCACTGGTGCTCTATTCGCTGCTGCCGATCGTCGCCAATACCGTCGTCGGTCTTCAGGGCGTCGATCCCTCGGTGCGCGATGCTGCAGCCGGCATGGGGCTGACACGCTTGCAGATCCTTGTTGGAATCGACATGCCGCTCGCCTTCCCCGTCATCCTCACCGGCATCYGCATCGTGCTGGTGCAGGCGATCGGCATGGTGACGATCGCCGCGCTGATCGGCGGCGGCGGCTTCGGCATCTTCATTTTCCAGGGGCTCGGCCAGACGGCCATGGATCTCGTCCTGCTCGGCGCCGTGCCGACCGTCTTCTTCGCCTTCTCATCGGCCGTCATCCTCGATGCGGTCATCGAAAGCATCCGGGGATCCGCCGCATGACCATGATCGAGATCAGAAACGTCACCAAGCGCTATGGCGCGGCCACCGTCGTCGACGACGTCTCGATGAGTGTCGAGAAGGGCGAGATTACCGTCATCGTCGGCACGTCGGGCTCCGGCAAATCGACGCTGATGCGGATGATCAACCGGCTGGTGCCGATCACCGAAGGCGAGATCTTCGTCGGCGGACAGAATGTGATGGACGTTCCGGTGACCGAGCTTCGCCGCAAGATCGGCTATGCGATCCAGGGACACGGCCTGTTTCCGCACCGGACCGTAGCGCAGAATATCGCCACCGTGCCGCAGCTTCTCGATTGGGATTCCGCCCGCATCGCCAAACGGGTCGAGGAACTGCTTGGGCTTTTCAATCTCGACCCGGCAACCTTCGCCGACAAATATCCGCATCAGCTCTCCGGCGGCCAGCAGCAGCGCGTCGGTGTGGCCCGGGCGCTGGCGGCCGAGCCGGAACTGCTGTTGATGGACGAGCCGTTCGGCGCGCTCGATCCCGTCATCCGCGGCAAGGCGCAGGACGATCTGCTGGCGATCCAGAAGCAGTTTGGCACGACGGTCATTCTCGTCACCCACGACATGGATGAGGCCTTCCATCTTGGCAACCAGATTGCGGTGATGAGCGAGGGCAGATTGCTGCAATGCTCGACGCCGGAAAAGATCCTCACCCAACCCGCCGATCCCTTCGTGCAGCAATTGACCGGCACCTCCGACCGGGCGCTGAAGCTGATGTCGCTGCTGCCGCTGAAGGAAAGCATGGAGCCAGCCAAGAACGGTCTCGCCTATGCCCTGCCGCAGTCGCTCAGCCTGCGTGATGCGCTGGCCGAGATGATCTGGCAGGGGGTCGATGAGGCGGCCGTGCAGGACGGCGAAAAGGCGCCTGTGGGATCGATCTCGATGACGCGGCTGCTCGAACTGGGCCGCAAGGCATGAAGCTCCTCGTCGCCAATCTCTTCCGCCTGGCGGCGCTGGCTTTGCTGCTCATCCTGCTGTTCAGGACGGAGTGGCTTTCCTTCATGCTGGCGCCGCTGACCAGCAACAATGCGCCTGCCGTCTATACACAGAACAGCCTTGCTTCGCTGGCCGCCGGCCATCTGCAGCTGGTGATCGGATCGATCGTCTGCAGCGCCGTGCTTGCCGTTATCGGCGGTATCTTCGTGACACGGGAAAGCGGGGCTGACTTCCTGCCGCTGTCGCGCGCAATCGCCAATGCGGGGCAGACTTTTCCGCCGGTCGCCGTGCTGGCGCTCGCCGTTCCCGCGACCGGCTTCGGCGCCATGCCGACGCTGATCGCGCTCTTTCTCTACGGGCTGCTGCCGATCTTCGAAAACACTGTTGCCGGCTTGAAGCAGGTTTCGCCGCAGGTTCTCGATGCCGCGGACGGCATGGGCATGAACGGCACGCAGCGGCTGCTGCGGGTCGAGCTGCCGCTTGCCTTGCCGCTGATCCTCGAAGGGCTGAAGGTCGCGACCGTGATCAATATCGGCACGGCGACGATCGGCTCGGCGGTTGCGGCCAAGGGCCTCGGCGAGGTCATCATCGCCGGGCTGATTTCCGACAACACCGCCTTCATCCTGCAGGGCGGCCTGATCGTCGGCCTGATGGCGGTGCTGATCTATGACGCCATGGGTCTGATCGAAGCAGCGATTACGCGAAGAATCGGCTTGCGCGCGGCGTAGGAGGACGGGTACCAAGACTGCCGTGATGGATGACAAAGGGAGGCAGACTTGGCGAAGATGATCCACTCCATGATCCGCGTTCTCGATGAGGCGCGCTCCGTCGAATTCTACGAGAGAGCCTTCGGCCTTTCGGTCGCCGACCGCGTCGATTTCGAGACCTTCACGCTGATTTATATGAGCAATGCCGAGACCGGCTTCGAGCTGGAACTGACGGTCAACAAGGGCCGGACCGCGCCCTATAACCTCGGCAATGCCTATGGCCATCTCGCCGTCTCCGTCGAAGAGGTGGCGGTCGAGCGCGAGCGGCTGTCAAAGCTCGGGCTGAAGCCCGGTGAACTGGTGGAGCTCAACCGCGACGGTAAGCTCTTCGGCCTGTTCTTTTTCATCAGCGATCCGGATGGCTACAAGATCGAGGTGCTGCAGCGCCACGGCCGGTTTCTCTGAGGTACCTGACGCCGAACCACCGATACGTTCCAAACCACAGACAATCCCACAGCTTCAAACGGCATCATTCGGGAGCCCGCCATGATCGAAAAGACTGCGCTCAATTCCGGCTGGACGCTCTCCTGTAACGATACAGCCAGGCCCGGCCTGCCGGCTGCAATCCCCGCAACGGTGCCGGGCTGCGTGCATCTCGACCTTCTCGCCGGCCGGCTGATCCCCGATCCCTATATCGACGTCAACGAAATCACCAATGACTGGATCGGCAAGACCGACTGGACCTATCGCTGCAGCTTCGAGGCGATACCTGACGATGCCAGGGTGCAGGAACTCGTCTTCGACGGGCTCGATACGATCGCGGTTATATCACTCAACGGCGAAGAGATCGGCCGCACCTTCAACATGCACCGCACCTATCGTTTGGATGTTTCGGCACTGCTGAAGGCCAGCGCCAACGATCTTTCTGTCACCTTTCGCTCCGCCTACGCCTATGGCGCGGAGATGGAAAAACATTACGGCTACCGTCCCAACAACTATCCGGGTCCGGGCAATCTGATGCGCAAGATGGCCTGCAATTTCGGCTGGGACTGGGGGCCGACGCTGGTGACAGCAGGCCTCTGGAAGCCGGTCCGGCTGGAAAGCTGGGACCGGGCGCGGCTTGCCGAAACCAGGGTGTCGGCAATACTTGCCGGCGGCGACGGCCTGGTGAAGGTGCATGCCCGGCTGGCTCGGCAGGGCGACAAGACGCCGTTGAGGCTCGTTGCCGAAATCGGCGGCGTGACCACGACGGTGGCGATTGGGCCTGACGAAGACGCAGTTTCCTTCGAGCTTGCCCTCCCCTCGCCGCAGCTCTGGTGGCCGCACCACCTCGGCGCGCAGCCGCTCTATCCGATGACGCTGAGTCTGGTCGACGAGGCCAGCGACGATCTGCTCGACAGCTATCAGCGCGAACTCGGTTTCCGCTCGCTGCGGCTCGATACTTCGGCCGACGAACACGGCTCGGCCTTCACCTTCGTCATCAACGACGTGCCGCTCTTCATCTGCGGGGCGAACTGGATTCCGGACGATTGTTTTCCCCCGCGGGTGACCGCTGAGCGTTATGCCGCACGGATCGAGGAAGCAAAGGAAGCCAATATCCACATGCTGCGCGTCTGGGGCGGCGGCATCTTCGAGGCCGACGAGTTCTATGAGGCCTGCGACCGCGCCGGCATGCTGGTCTGGCAGGATTTCCTCTTTGCCTGCGCCGCCTACCCGGAGGAAGAGCCGCTCAGAAGCGAGGTCGAGGCTGAGGTGCGCGACAATGTCGTGCGGCTGATGCCGCATGCTTCGCTGGTCCTCTGGAACGGCAACAACGAGAACATCTGGGGTTTCGACGAATGGGGCTGGCGGCCGATCATCAAGGCCGGCGAAAGCTGGGGGCTCGGCTACTATCTCGACCTGCTGCCGAAACTCTGCGCCGAACTCGATCCGGACCGGCCCTATTATCCCGGCAGCCCCTATTCCGGCTCGATGGAGATCGAACCCAATGCCGACGGCCATGGCTGCAAACATATCTGGGACGTGTGGAACGATGTCGGCTACGAGGTCTACCGCAATTATATCCCGCGCTTCTGCTCCGAATTCGGCTGGCAGGCACCGGCTGCCTGGGCGACGATCGAAGAAAGTGTGCATGACGCGCCGCTGACGCCGCAATCGAACGGCGTCTTCCACCATCAGAAGGCGACTGAGGGCAACGACAAGCTGATCCGCGGCCTGTCCGGCCATCTGCCGGAACCGCGGACGATGGATGACTGGCACTTCGCCACCCAGCTCAACCAGGCGCGCGCCATCCGCTTCGGCGTCGAGCACATGCGCTCGCATCGGAATATCTGCAAGGGTGCGGTGGTCTGGCAGTTCAACGATTGCTGGCCGGTAACTTCGTGGGCGGCCCTCGATTCCGCCGGGCGCCGCAAACCCCTCTGGTATGCGCTGAAGGCAGCCTATGATCCGCGCCTGCTGACGATCCAGCCGCGCGGCGGCGGGCTTGCGGCGGTGGCCGTCAATGAACGGACGCTGTTCTGGCGGGCGAAGATCAGCGGCAAACGCCTGAAGCTCGACGGCACGGTGCTTGCCGAATTCGAATTCTGGCGCTTGCTCTGCGACCGTTTCGAAGCAAAGGAATTTCCGCTGCCCGAGGAGATCGTCACCCCCGACTTACCGAAGAACGAGCTCATCGTCGTGCAGATGCTGGACAGACGGGCCTTCCACTATTTCGTCGAGGATATCGAGCTTGCCTTGCCGGCGCCGCGGCTGACGGTCGATGTCGTCGGGATCGACGGCGGGTATGAGGTCAAGGTGACGGCGCAAAACTTCCTCAAGGATCTCTGCCTGATGGCCGATCGACTGGATCCGGATGCCGTTGTCGATTCGATGCTGGTGACGCTGCTGCCGGGCGAGAGCCATGTGTTTGTGGTCAAGACGACAAAGGCGATCGGGGCAGACGGCATTGTCTTCGGCACCGTTCTGCGGTCGGCCAACGATCTCACCGCCGGGCGCTAGGAAAGCCCCTCATCCGGCTGCCGCCACCTTCTCCCCGCTCGCGGGGCGAAGGGGATATGCCGCGGCCTCTCGGTTCCCCGCCAGCCTCTCGCAGGGCACGTCCCCTCTCCCCGTTTTTACGGGGAGAGGGTTAGGGTGAGGGGCGGCGGTCGGCACGAGCCAAACACTAAAAAGGCCCCGCATCCGCGGGGCCCTTCCAGCTCGGCCAATCGGACGACGTTACATCCAGTAGGGCGGCACGCCGTAGTAATCATAGACCCGGCGGCCATTGTCGTTGTACCAGGTGTCGTCATCGTCCGAATAGCTCGGGGCGCCTTCGATCTGCTCCTTGGTCAGGTCGATGCGATAGCCATCCAGCTGGGTGTCGTAGTTCAGCTTTTCCCAGGGAAGCGGATAGTGATCATGACCGATGCCCAGGAAGCCGCCGAAGCTCAGCACCGCATAGGCAACACGGCCGTCGAGCTTTCCGATGATCAGGCGTTCGATCGAGCCGATATGCCTGCCATCTGCCCCATAGACACGGGTGCCCTCGACGCGGTCGCTGGCGATCAGCGAGTGCGTGACCTTGACATTCGGGTCACGGCGGGTGGCGTCAGTATCCTGGTTCAACATTGTGCACCTCCTTTTGGTGTTTCCTCATGGTGAGTATGCAAGATCAACGTCACGGCGGACTCAAAGTTCCCCATCCTCTCCATGATCGTGTGCTGGCAGAATGTTGACGTTTACGTCAAGGTTAGTATAGCTTCATTCGGCTTGAACCGTTCAGGCAATGGCATAAGCTGCCGGACTGGAAGATGGAGGACTCTTCCAGTCAATTGCGGGCCAGTCGATTACCGGCTCGGCTGGCGCGGCGGCCGCAAGGGAGAGAGGATACGATGAACAGCATTTCCGTCCATCCGAACGGAGCCAAGCCGAATAAGCCCTGGCTTGCCGCCTATCCCGATGTCGTTCCGGCCGAACTCCCGCCGCTGGAATATGCCTCGCTTGCGGAACTGCTGGAAAAATCCTGCGCCCGTTACRCCGACCGGACCGTGTTTTCCAGCATGGGCAAGGTGATGAGCTACCGCGAACTGGAGAGCCAGACGCGCAAACTCGCCGCCTGGCTGCAAAGCACCGGCCTTCAGAAGGGCGACCGCGTCGCCGTGATGATGCCGAACGTGCTGCAGAACCCGATCGCCACCTACGCCATCCTGCGCGCCGGCTTCGTCGTCGTGAACGTCAACCCGCTCTACACGCCGCGCGAACTCGAACACCAGTTGCGGGATTCCGGCGCCAAGGCGATCTTCGTGCTGGAGAATTTCGCACGCACGGTCGAGCAGGTCCTCAACAAGACGGATCTCCGCCATGTCGTCGTCACCTCGCTCGGAGAAATGCTGGGGCCGAAGGGGCTGATCGTCAATTTCGTCGTACGCAAGGTGAAGAAGCTCGTTCCCTCCTGGTCGATCCCTCAGCACAAGAGCTTCGGCCAGGTGCTGCGCGCAGGGGCGGGAAAACAGCTTGACTCAACACGCTGTTCAATGCGCTGATGAACAATGCCGATTTCGCCAAGCTCGATTTTTCCTCGCTGATCATGTCGCTCGGCGGCGGCATGGCCGTCCAGCGCCCGGTCGCCGAACGCTGGTTGAAGATGACGGGCACGGCAGTGACGGAAGGTTACGGCCTTTCCGAGACATCCCCTGTTGCCACCGCCAACCGCTTCGATTCGGCGGAGTTCACCGGCTCGATCGGCCTGCCGCTGCCCTCCACCGAACTCGATATCCGTGACGAGGAAGGCAATTCGCTGCCGCTCGGGCAAGTCGGCGAGATCTGCATCCGCGGGCCGCAGGTGATGGCGGGCTACTGGCAGAAGCCGGAAGAGACGGYGCGGGTGATGACCGATGACGGCTACTTCCGCTCGGGCGACATGGGTTTCATGGACGAGCGCGGCTATACCAAGATCGTCGACCGCAAGAAGGACATGATCCTGGTCTCGGGCTTCAACGTCTATCCGAACGAGATCGAGGAAGTCGCCGCCATGCATGCCGGTATCCTCGAGGCCGCAGCGATCGGCGTGCCGGACGGACATTCGGGCGAGGCCGTAAAACTCTTCGTCGTCAGGAAGGATCCGAACCTGACGGAAGCCGAGGTGAAAGCCCATTGCATCGCCAACCTCACCAACTACAAACGCCCGCGCTTCATCGAGTTCCGCACCGAGCTGCCGAAGTCGCCTGTTGGTAAGATCCTGCGCAAGGACCTGCGCGGCTGAATTTGACGAATTCAATGTGTTACAGCGTCCTTTGCACGTCTTTCGGACGCGCGGCGCTGTAATGAAATTGACAGCCATCCGCTCGCCGCGGGTGGCTTTTTTCTATTTCGAGCCATGGCTGAACTTGATTTGCGGGTGATAAAGCGAATAGTTTCCGCAACCTTTCCGCCTCCAAAGGAGCCTCCCATGAACGCCATCGTCGAACAGCTGAAAAGCACCGCTGATGCCACCAAGGCAACCGATATCCGTGCCGCCTTCGCAGCCGATTCGCAGCGCTTTTCGCGCTTTTCCGTCGCGCTTGACGACCTGCTGATGGATTTTTCCAAGACGGCGGTGAATGACGACATCCTCAAGCTCTTGGTGAAGCTCGCCGAAGAGGGCGGCGTCGAGAATAAGCGCGAGGAAATGTTCTCCGGCAAGGCGATCAACTTCACCGAGGATCGCGCCGTTCTGCACACCGCATTGCGCAACCGCTCCAACACGCCGGTCCTGGTCGACGGCAAGGACGTCATGCCCGACGTCAATTCCGTGCTTGCGGCCATGGGCAAGTTTGCCGACGACGTCCGCTCCGGCACGCTGAAGGGCGCGACCGGCAAGGCGATCACCGATGTCATCAATATCGGCATCGGCGGCTCGGATCTCGGCCCGGTCATGGCAACACTGGCGCTTGCCCCCTTCCATGACGGTCCGCGCGCCCATTTCGTTTCCAATATCGACGGCGCCCATATCGCCGACATCCTGAAGCTGGTGCAGCCGGAAACGACGCTGTTCATCGTCGCCTCGAAGACCTTCACCACCGTCGAGACGATGACCAATGCGCAGACGGCGCGCAATTTCATCGCCAAGGCGCTCGGCGAAGCGGCCGTGCAGCACCATTTCGCCGCCGTCTCGACGGCGCTCGACAAGGTTGCCGCCTTCGGCATCGACAGCGCCCGCGTCTTCGGCTTCTGGGACTGGGTCGGCGGCCGCTATTCGATCTGGTCGGCGATCGGCCTGCCGCTGATGATCGCCGTCGGGCCGGAGAATTTCGGCAAGTTCCTCGACGGCGCCCATGCCGTCGACAATCATTTCCGTAAGGCACCGATTACCGAAAACCTGCCGATGCTGCTCGGCCTGATTGGCTTCTATCACCGCAACGTGCTCGGCTACCCCACACGCGCCATCCTGCCCTACGACCAGCGCCTGTCGCGCTTCCCGGCCTATCTGCAGCAGCTCGATATGGAATCGAACGGCAAGGGCGTCACCATCGATGGCACGCCGGTCGAGGGCAATTCCGGCCCTGTCGTCTGGGGCGAACCCGGCACCAACGGCCAGCACGCCTTCTACCAGCTCATCCATCAGGGCACGAGCATCATCCCGGCCGAATTCATGATCGCCGCCAACGCCTTCGAGCCCGAGCTGCGCCACCAGCACCAGCTGCTGATCTCCAACGTTCTCGCCCAATCGGAAGCGCTGATGAAGGGACGCACCTTCGCAGAAGCCAAGAAGCAGCTGACCGACAAGGGCTTGGACGACAAGAAGGCCGATTTCATCGCGCCGCACCGCGTCTTTACCGGCAACCGGCCGTCGATCACCTTCGTCTACGACAAGCTGACCCCCTATGCGCTCGGCCGCCTGATCGCGCTTTACGAACACCGCGTCTTCGTCGAAGGCGTGCTCTTCCGCATCAACTCCTTCGACCAGTGGGGCGTCGAGCTCGGCAAGGAACTGGCGACGGGCCTGCTGCCGGTCGTCGAAGGCAGGGAAAGTGCGGCATCGCACGACTCTTCGACCCAGGGCCTGGTTGCGGCGCTGGCGAAGCTGGCGAAATAAGTATTGAGAGTGCGAGAGGCCGGTGGGAACGGCAAGGTTGCCGCGAAATCCCTTCTCCCCTCGGGGAGAAGGTGCCGGCAGGCGGATGAGGGGGCCGTACGGCACAACCTTTGAGCAAAAACTATTCCGCAATGCCGTGCCTCAACGCCCCGTCCACGGTCGAGACGATTCCAGCGCAGCCAAACCCGGAGGCCTTCTTGAGACCGGCTTCGCCGGCCCCCTCATCCGCCCTACGGGCACCTTCTCCCCGCTGGGGAGAAGACGGAATCGAGAGGCTGCGATATATGTCCCTTCGCCCTTTTATTAGGGCCCGAAGGACGGGGCGGGACCCGTGGTTCGACCCCAGTTGCTGCCGGGGCGGACGCTGGCTCTCGTCTCAAAGGCCGATCCTACGCGCCGGGGCGGATTGCCGCCAACATCGTCATCGCGGCTGCAAATGATGAACTGATATCGGCGGGCTCGGTGCATCCGCACGATGGGCTTCGTCGTGCGAAATCGGATTGAACGTTCTTCTAATGGAAAATTGTAGAATGAATTCTTTCAATTCGTTGGAATTGCCCTAGATTCAAGCAAAATCTGTGCGGAAAATGCTCCGTTCGTTGTTCCCTTGGGCCGCTCGCGTCCCGGTCGACTCTGTCGATGTCGGCGCCTTCACTGCATGGTCCCTGCCAAGTTCAGGAGATGTCTCAAGACGCTCGTCACGCAGCGTTTTCATGTCCCATCTTCATTAAAGGAAGCTCATGAGCCGTCTTATCGTCGTTTCAAATCGTGTTCCCATGCCCGCCAAAGATGGGAGCGCCGCTGCCGGCGGCCTGGCCGTCGCGCTGCAGGCAGCCTTGCAGGAGCGTGGCGGCATTTGGATGGGATGGTCGGGAGAATCGAGCGGGGACAGGGAACCTGGCCCGCTGTCGCAACTGCAGAAGGGCAACATCACCTATGCGCTGACCGATCTCACCGACACAGACGTCGAGGAGTATTATCGCGGCTTCGCAAACCGTGTTCTCTGGCCCATCTGCCATTACCGCCTGGACCTCGCCGAATATGGCCGGAAGGAAATGGCCGGCTATTTCCGCGTCAACCGCTTCTTCGCACACAGGTTGGCGCCGATGATCGAGCCGGACGACATCATCTGGGTTCATGATTACCACCTCATTCCGCTGGCCGCCGAACTCCGACAAATGGGGCTGAAAAACCGGATCGGCTTCTTCCTGCATATTCCCTGGCCGCCGGCCGACATTCTCGTCACGATGCCCGTCCATGAAGAAATCATGCGCGGGCTCTCGCATTACGATCTCGTCGGCTTCCAGACCGACTACGACCTCCAGAACTTTGCCGGGTATCTCAGAAGGGAGGGAATTGGCGACGACCTCGGAAATGGATTGTTCGATTCACATGGGCGGATATTCAAGGCTGGCGCCTATCCGATCGGGATCGAAACTGCTGCCTTCGCCGAGTTCGCCGAGAGGGCCGCAAACAATATCATGGTACAGAAAACCCGGCGCAGCGTTGAGGGCCGGGACATGATCATCGGGGTCGACCGCCTCGATTATTCGAAGGGCATCATTCAGCGGCTGGAAGCGTTCGAACGCTTCATCACCAACAATCCGGCCTACCAGAACAAGGTCACTTATCTGCAGATCACGCCGAAGTCGCGATCGGAAGTTCCCGAATACGAGCATATGCAGAACATGGTCGCCGAACAGGCAGGCCGCGTGAACGGCGCCATCGGAACGGTCGACTGGGTGCCGATCCGCTATGTCAACCGATCGATCAGTCGCAACGTGCTCGCCGGCCTCTACCGGCTGGCGACGATTGGACTGGTCACGCCGTTGCGCGACGGCATGAACCTCGTCGCCAAGGAATATGTCGCTGCCCAGGATCCCGATCGCCCGGGCGTATTGGTGCTATCGCGCTTCGCCGGGGCGGCTCGCGAGTTGAAGGGTGCGCTGCTGGTCAATCCTTACGATGTCGAAGGCACTGCCAATGCCATCGCCAAGGGCCTTGCCATGTCGCTGGAGGAGCGCCGCGACCGCTGGAGCATGATGATGGAGCATCTGCTGTCTCACGACGTCTCACTTTGGTGCGAAAACTTCTTGCGGGATCTGGTGCTTGCTCCCGAGCTTCGACCGGAGCGTGATCCGGGATAGTCTTGATCGATCGGCATTGACCCGTCCTTCGGACCCGAGGGAAGAAGAGGGAATCGAGACGTTGCGGCAAGGAGGAGGCACTCACGAGCGAGATTCCGCGTGACCTGCTGCGTGATGTGGCGGATGACTGTCACCCACCGTTTCAGACGCAGTGGCGCGTCAACCCTCGCCTTGGCACGATCGTGTGTGGCAGCTTGATCGCCGAAGCCAGGCCGAGCCTTGCCAGCAGCCGGATGAAATACCAACCGAGATCCAGCTGCCCCGGCTCGATGCCGAGCCGCGCCGAATCCGGAAAGGCGTGATGGTTGCCGTGGAAGCTCTCGCCGAAGGTCACCAGCCCGAAACGCGGCAGGTTATAGCCCTGCACCGCGACATCATCGACACTCCAGCCCTGATGGCCGGCTCGATGCGCGAAATGACCGACCAGCCAGTGTCCGGTCAGCGACACGGATATCCGCACGGCAATACCCCAGACCACCCACGGCAGTCCGCCGAGTGTGAAGAGCGCGAGTCCCAAGGGAATCTGCTGCGCCATCCATGTCGCCTCCAGGAAGCGATAGAAGCGGTCGCGCCGCTCGCGCTCCTCGAGGACGAAACGCGGCGGATGGTCCAGCGCCACAATGCAATGCATCTGCCAGAAGGCATCGATGAAGAAAGACCGCCGATGGGCATAGAGGTCATGGCAGTCTCGCTGCCGTTGCGCCCAGTCGCGAATGTCGTGCGCGTGGATCATGCCGAAGGGGCCGGCCATGCCGACCAGCATACCGAGATAGACAAGAAAATGCTCGATCCAAATATGAGTGCTGAATGAGCGATGGATCAGCAGCCGGTGCATGCCGACCGAATGACCAAGGCAGATCGTGATGGCGGTCAAGAGGATAAAGACGGCAAAGGCGCTCCAGGTGAAGGTCAGTGGGCCACCAATGATGGCAATCAAGGTCATGGCGGTGATCCAGATCGACTTTGCGGGCATCCAGACCACTCTGCCCTTCACCGGATCGCTCCTGTTGTCGATCATTCGCCCAGTGGAAATACTGCTCATGACAAACTCCTCCCCATCGGGCGCATTCTCTACTTGAACATCGCCTAGCAATTCATTATTTAAGCAATTATCTAATTACTTTGCACGAACGGAAACAATTAAGCAATACATTAATTGCTTAATTTTTGATGATACCACAGGCACGGAGAACGGACTTGGACGAAGAGACTTTCGATAACGCTGTAGAAAGCAGCTCCGTCAGCGCCGCCCAGCGGGTATTCCACGCGCTTTCCAGTGCGCCGCGCCGGAAGATCCTCGCCTATCTCTCGGCATCGGGTCTGACCGCTGGCGAGATCGCTGACCGCTTCAGCATGTCCAAGCCCGCCGTTTCGCAGCATCTTTCCATCCTCGAAGCTGCGGGTCTGATCAGACGAGAGAAACAGGGCCAGTTCGTCCACTATTCCCTGATCGAGAACAATCTCGTCAACACGCTCAACGGCTTCGTGCAAGAGGTCTGTCCCGTCGGTCGGCCGATCAAGAAGGAAAGCCAGGCGCGCACCCGGGGCGGATTGGTGCCGGCGAAGCCCGCGAAATAAGCGTTCGAGATTTGCCCCTCACCCTAACCCTCTCCCCGTGAAGAACGGGGAGAGGGGACGTGCCATACGGGACGTCAAGGGGAACGGAGAGGGCGCGGCACATCCCCTTCGCCCCGTGTTTACGGGGAGAAGGTGCCGGCAGGCGGATGAGGGGCGGAGGCTTGCTCGAGCCTTAAAGCCCAATCTCGCGCGCCCAGGGTGGATTGGCGCCGGCGCGGGAGACGGTGACGGCGGCGGCTTTGGCGCCGAGGGTCAGGGCGTTGCGCAGCGCCTGCTCATCCAGCGAGGCGACTTGGCGCTTGGTCAGCAGATTGTCCATCTTCAGCGACGCCAGGATGCCGGCATCGAAGGTATCGCCGGCGCCGACCGTGTCGACGACGGTGACCCGTTCACTCGGCACCGTGACCTTGCGATCCTTGGTATAACCGGAAGCGCCTTCCGCGCCCTTGGTGATGACGACGAGCTTGGCGCCGTGGTTCAGCCAATGGGCGGCGAGCGCATCATGGTCGCCCTGCAGGCCGAACCAATCGAGGTCCTCGTCGGAGAACTTGACGATGTCGGATTTGCCGGCCATGCGCTTGATGCGGGCCATATGCGACGGCTTGTCCTTGATGAAACCGGGACGGATATTCGGATCGAGCGAGATGACGCGGCTTGCGGCTTCGCGGTCGAGCAGGGMTTCGTAGGTTTCGCCGCAGGGGCTGGGGATCAGGCTGATCGCGCCGAAATGCAAGGCCTCGCAATCATCGCCGAGATCCGGCAGGTCGGCCGTGGTGATCATCCGGCCGGCCGTGCCCTCGTCGTAGAAGGCATAGGTCGCTTGGCCGTTCACCAGCTTGACGAAGGCGATGGTCGAGGGACGCGGCGTAATGGCGCACGGGCTGTAATCGACATTGCTCGCCTTCAGCGTCTCGAGCAGGATTTCGCCCATCATGTCATCGGCAATGCCGGTGAAGAAGGCGGTGGGGATGCCGAGGCGGCCGAGCGCGATCGCGGTGTTGAAGATCGCGCCGCCGGCATAGGGCGCAAAGCCCTTTTCACCGAGAGTGGTGTCCCTCGGCAGCATGTCGATCAGGGCTTCGCCGCAGCACAAAATCATCGTATTCCTCCCAACAGCATCTATACGTTCATCAACCGATTAGGCGAGCTTTTGTCAACTGGCTAGAGCGAAAGCTCACTTACGCCACCATTCTTTCCCGACCAAGCCAGCGGCGCATCGAGGAAGGCCTCGACTTCCGACAGCGTCTTGTCGTCGAAGAGCTTCTGCTCCCTGGCGATGGCCAGAACATTCCGCCAGGTGGCGATGTGATGCAGCCTGACTTTGCCATCGGTAAAGCGCTGTTCGCCAAAAATGCCGTAGAAGAACAGCGCGATGCCATGATCGACAATGCCGCCGGCGGCACGGACGGCATCGATGAACTTGAACATGCTGCCGCCGGCTGTCGTCAGGTCTTCGATGACGAGCACGCGCGACCCTCCCGGCATATTGCCTTCGATCTGGGCGTTGCGGCCATGGCCCTTCGGCTGCTTGCGGACATAGATCATCGGCAGGCCGAGACGATCGGCCAGCAGGGCGGCGAAGGGGATGCCGGCTGTCTCGCCGCCGGCGATGCAATCGAACTGCTCGAAGCCGGCATCGCGCAGCAGGGTGCTGGCGGCGAAATCCATCACCGTCGAGCGGATGCGCGGGAAGGAGAGCAGCTTGCGGCAATCGATATAGACCGGGCTCGCCATGCCGGAGGCGAGTTTGTAAGGCTGGGCGGCATTGAAATGCACCGCCTTGATTTCCCAGAGCATCTTGGCCAGCAATTCGGCCATCACGGCACGGTCGGGAAATGTGGTCTGGATCATGCGGCTCTCCTTCGGCTTGGATCCTTGCGGGAATAGCAGCAAGAGCCTGCCGTTTCCAGACGAAAGGCGGGCTATTGCTGCTGCAGGCGGCCGATATCAACGATCTGCATCTTCTTGAACAGGGCAATCGCCTGGGCGCCCTCCTCCGCATCCAGCGAAACGGCATAACGCACGGCGGCGGCAAGCAACTGCATCGTCAGCCGCGCGATCGCCAGCAGCTCCTTGCGGTCGCGATCCGGCCACAGGCGGAGGAGCACGGCGAGAAACATCTGGGCATGAAATTCCATGTCCTCGGCATCGACCTGCTGCAACAGCTTGTCGGCATGGGTCGCATGCCAGATGTCGCGCATGACGGGTTCGCTGAGGAAGAAGGCATAATATTCATCGACGATATTGGCGAGCGCACCCTGCAGGGCCGCCGCGTCGGTGACCTTCGCCAGTTCCTCTTCGACGCACCGCCTGCCCTGTTCGTTGAAGCGCTCGGCCAATGTCCGGATGATCGAGGTCTTGTCGGGGAAATATTGGTAGAGGGCGCCGAAGGAAAGGCCGGCCTTTTCGACGATCTCGCTCATCTTCAGGCCGTCGCTGCCATGGCTTTCGATCAGCTCGGCGGCGACGGTGAGGATCTTTTCGAAGCGCTCGCGGCCGCGCTGTTGGCTGGGGATGCGGCGCAGCTGGCCGGTAGACTCCTGCTGGCGCCTGCGCGCTGCGACCGGCTGTTCCGACATGCTCTCTCCTTTTCCACGTTGACAAACAAAATAAGAGAGATTATCTCATTTTGCAAATGAGAGAGTTTCTCTTGTTTTTAACGTTTGGGAGGAGTTTTGACATGCAGACTTCCGAAATCGTCCTCGTCGGTGGATCGGGAAAGACCGGCGGCCGCATCATCAAACGTCTGGAAGAGCGCGGCCTCACCGTTCGCGCGGCATCGCGCTCCAGCGCACGGCCGTTCGACTGGGAGGACAGGTCGACCTGGCGCGGCGCACTTCAAGGCGCGTCGAGCGCCTATGTCGCCTTCCAGCCGGATCTTTCTGTCGCCTGGGCGGCGGAAGCGATCGGGGCACTCGCCGAGGTCGCGGTAGAATGTGGCCTTGAGCATATCGTGCTGCTTTCCGGCCGCGGCGAAGAGGGCGCGCAGCGAAGCGAAGCGGCGCTGAAAGCGTCCGGCATAAACACCACCATCCTCCGCGCCTCCTGGTTCTGCCAGAATTTCAGCGAGGGCGCCTTCCTGGAGCAGATCCTCTCTGGCCGCCTGCAATTGCCGGCGGGCGAGGTCAGCGAACCTTTCATCGATGCCGACGACATCGCCGATGCCGCCGTCGCCGCCTTGACCCATCCCAGCCACCGCAACAAGACTTACGAACTGACCGGCCCGCGGGCGCTGACATTCCGCCAGGCGGTCGCCGAGATCGCTCAGGCCACCGGGCGGCCGATCGAATACGAGCAGGTGTCGATGGCGGACTTCACCGGCGGGCTTGCGGCCGCCGGCCTGCCGCAGGGCCTGATCGATCTTCTGGAGGAGCTTTTCGGACAGGTGCTCGATGGGCGCAACGCCAGCACCATGGGCGGTGTCGCCGAAATTCTCGGCCGTCCCGCCACCGATTTCAACCAATATGCCCGCCGGACCGCGGCAACCGGACTATGGAGCGCCTGACCATGCAGATCTTTCTCATCCTCTCCCTCGTGGCGGCGGCAATCGGCAGCGGCCTCGTCGCCGGCATCTTCTTTGCCTTCTCGACCTTCATCATGACCGCCTTCTCGCGCATCCCGGCAGAGCAAGGCATCGCGGCGATGAACTCGATCAACGTGACGATCGTCCGCTCGCCCTTCATGGGCCTCTTCGTGCCGACGGCGATCCTCTGCCTCGTCATCGCCGTGCTCGCCTTGATCGACTGGCGCGGTGGGGCATCCTTTCTGATGCTGGCGGGTGCAGCCCTCTACATCTTCGCCTCCTTCCTCTCAACCATCATCTTCAACGTGCCGATGAACGATGCGCTGGCAAAGGTCGGCGGCAACGGCCCGGAAGCGGTTCTGCTCTGGGCCACCTATCTCAGGGACTGGACGTGGTGGAACCATGTGCGGACCATCGCCTCGCTACTCGCCTCGGTGGCCTTCGTGCGGGCGTTGATGATCGTTTGAGGAGGAAGCCCGACATTTGAGAGAGCCTCATCCTGAGGCGCCCCGCAGGGGCCTCGAAGGACGAGGCGGGTGTGCTGATATCACGCAAGGAGTGGCGTTGCGGCGTGTCCTTCGAGGCTTCAGCCTTCGGCTTCCGCGCCTCAGGATGAGGGACGTTGGAGGGTGCCGCGGTGTTACTTCCGTTGTGGCTCAAGGCCAGAGATGACGGAATGTACGGTGACGTTCTAGTCAACCTCGTCGCGGGCAGCGGATGGTGCGTTCGGCGCTGCTACACGTCTCTTCTCCCCAGCGGGGAGAAGGTGCCGGCAGGCGGTTGAGGGGGTGAGCGGCAAAGCCGCGAGTGCTCTGAGCGTAAGCGAAGGGCAACATATAGGATGTGCCGTGCCGCCCCCTCATCCGACCCTGCCGGCACCTTTGTAACTTCCCTTTACCCGCTCCTGGCGCTGTGAGAACCGGTTGCGCATGGCGCTGGCAAAGCAGGCGCAGAAAAGCATCAAGCGCCTGCTGACAGCCTTGCGGCGCGAGCTCGAAAGCCTCGATGCCGATCTCGACAGCCATATCCGCAAGTCGCCGGTCTGGCGGGTGCGCGAGGCGCT